>DASXJE010000105.1 GCA_036497565.1 Mycobacteriales bacterium | reverse complement strand
CGGCGGAGCCGCCGCCCTTGACGGAGTGAAGAGAATCCTCACCAAGCCGCTGCGTAGGAGCCCACAGAGGTGACGCTGCCGACTTCGCCTTTATGAGGATCAAGACGCCGCCAGAAGGGAGCTCACATGCCCACCGACGAGGCACACACAGGCAAGATGCCGAATGACCAGGTTCTGCGCTGGGCGGCCGAGGCGGTTGGCGGGACGAGCGTCGTTTCGTCCGAGGGCCTGACCCGCGGCGAGCACCGCCCTTCGGGCACGTTCCGCCTGGGAATCGAAGGACCGGCGGCCCGGACCAGGGACGTGATCTTGAAGGTCCCTGTCCGGGGATGGATCGCCGCCGCGTGGGTGATCACGAACGCACGCGCGCTTCAGCTGGCCGAGACTCATGGCCTGGCCGCGCCGCGGCTGATCGCTGCGGATCTCGACGGGAAGGCGAGCGGAACCGTCGCCACCCTGGAGACCTTCCTGCCCGGCAGCGCCGGTCTCTCGCCGACGGTTTCGGTCGCCCGGCTCCGCGAAGCGGGAGCGGCCCTTGCCAGGGTCCACGCCTTCAGGCTGGTTCCGCAGGCCCACCTGCCATACCGGCCCCGGCCGTGCGCCGTCGACGACCGCGCCGATGAACGCTGGCGGGGCCTGATGCCGACCACACCTTTGCTGCAGCAGGCCGACGAGCGGGTCAGGTCGCACGGGATGCCGGCAGTCGCGTCGGTGTTCGTGCATGGTGACGCCTGGGGCGGCAACATGCTGTGGGAGAGTGACCGTTGCGTTGCGCTGATCGACTGGAATACAGCCGGGGCTGGTAATCCGGGCGTCGATCTCGGCAGCCTGCGGATGCAGATGACCCTTCAGTACGGCCAGGGCGCGCCGTCCCATGTGTTGGAGGGCTGGGAGCGGCAGGCGGGCCGGGAGGCAGTCGGCGTGCCCTACTGGGATGCCGTGGCCGCGCTGAACACGCCGACAGTGATGGACGGTTGGGCGGGATTCGCCGACGACGGTAGCCTCCTGGGCGCCGCTGCCGTCACCGAAAGGCGCGACGCTTTCCTTCGCACCGCTCTCAGTCAGTGGTCATAAAGTGGTCGCGCGTGCCGAAATCGACGCTGCTCTCCACTTGGGGGGCTGTAAGGGTGTTCGAATACTTCGCCGTGCCGCCTAAGGACATCGCAGACCGTGTGGTCTACCCGCCATGCTAGTGGTCCGTCGTATGTATAGCTGAAGTAGATAGGGTGTCAGCATCTCGATGGTGCTGGCAGCCGATCCCTTGACCGCTTCTCCCGAGCAGCGGGAAGAGGCTGCGGGCGCTCCACCTTGACCCCGACCCTCACCCGGCAAACCCCGGCGTCGATTCATGACCGGTGCTCGACTCGACCAGCCGCTGTTCCCGGACGTCAATCGAGGTTTTCGCGATCCGGCCAACGTGCGTCGCGAACTCCGCGGGGCGCGGGGCACCGAGACGCTCGCCTGGATCACCTCACACACCTTCCGCAAGACGGCTGCGACGATCCTCGACGAGGCGGCACTGTCCGCTCGGTTGGTTGCGGACCAGCTCGGTCATAGCCGGCCGTCGATGACGCAGGACGTCTACATGGGCAGGCGTGCAGTTGACTCTCAGGCTGCCTTGGCGTTGGAGGCCGCGTTAAGAGGCATGGCCTCCAACGGCGAAAAGGGTGGCAAATGTGTGGGTCGAGAAGACGGTCGGACACCGTGAGGGTGCCTGACCTTAGGGTTTGTGCGCCGCCAGGGACTCGAACCCCGAACCCGCTGATTAAGAGTCAGCTGCTCTGCCAGTTGAGCTAGCGGCGCGTGCCACAACGGGTCCCGACGATAGCAGTCGCCGGGTGGCCCGTCGGCCACGGTATGACGTTTGGGGTGAGTGACGGGGCTTGAACCCGCGACCCCCGGGACCACAACCCGGTGCTCTACCAGCTGAGCTACACCCACCATGAGCCACGTGCTGCGGCCCTCGACGATGGTAGCGGAGCGGATCAGCCCGCCTCGCCGACCACCTCACCGGCGACCACCCGGGCCTCCTCGCTGCTCGGCCCGGGCGGCGGGACGAAGACCGCCTGCCGGTAGTAGCGCAGCTCCCGGATGCTCTCGTGGATGTCGGCCAGGGCACGGTGCTGCATGCCCTTCTGCGGCTGGGCGAAGTAGGCCCGCGGATACCAGCGCCGGCACAGCTCCTTGATCGACGAGACGTCAACCATCCGATAGTGGAGGTATCCGTCGAGTTCGGGCATGTCGCGCGCGATGAATCCGCGGTCGGTCCCGATCGAGTTCCCGGCGAGCGGGGCGGTGCCGGGCTCGGGGACGTATTCGCGGACGTAGTCGAGGACCTGCCGCTCGGCGTCCGCGAGGGTGACCGTCGAGGCGCGGACGGCCTCGGTCAGCCCGGATGTGGCGTGCATCTCCGCGACCACCGGGGTCATCGCGTCGAGTACGTCGGCCGGGGCCGAGACCACGATGTCGATCCCCTCACCGAGCACGGTGAGGTCGGAGTCGGTGACGAGGGCAGCGACCTCGATCAGCGCGTCGCGCTTCAGGTCGAGCCCGGTCATTTCGCAGTCGATCCACACCAGCCTGTCGTTCACGGGACGACCCTACCGGCCGGTGCGGTGGCGCCCGGAGAGCCGCGCCTGCGGCGACCACCTCGACAGCGGAGCGTCGGTGCGGGACTATATGCGCATGCGCGCAGATACGCGGGCAGGTGAGGACCCAACCGGGCCGGAGCTGTCCGATGCCGCGGCGGCCGTCGCCGTCGAGTCGTTCCGGATGCTCGCCGACGAGACCCGGCTCCAACTGCTGTGGGCACTCGCCGACGCCGAGCGGTCGGTCGCCGAGCTCTCCCGGATCGTCGACCGACCACCCAGCGCGGTCTCCCAGCACCTGGCCAAGCTGCGGCTCACCCGCCTCGTCGCCACCCGGCGGGACGGCAACCGGATTTTCTACCGACTGGAGAACATGCACGTGCGCCAGTTGTTGGAGGACGCGCTCTCCCACATCGACCACCTCCAGCGGGGGCTGCCCGACCACGGCCCTACGCACGCCTCTTCGACCGACCATCTGCGGCGGCGACGATGACCGGACCCGCAGGTCACGACCACCCGCACGGGCACGACCACGCGCCAGATCACGGCCACCAACACCCGCACGGTCACGAGCACCCGCACGGTCGCCGCGGACTACTGGGCCGGGTCGTCCATGTGCACACCCACGACCCGGCGGAGCGGGTCGACGCGGCGCTGGAAGGCAGTCGGGCCGGCGTACGCGCGGTCGCGGTGAGCCTCGGCGGGCTGGCCGCGACGGCCGCACTGCAGGCCACGGTGGTGGTGCTCTCCGGATCGGTCGCGGTGCTCGCGGACACGGTGCACAACCTGGCCGATGCGCTGACCGCGCTTCCGCTGTGGGTGGCATTCACGATCGGGCGGCGCCCGGCCAACCGCCGCTACGGATACGGCTACGGGCGCGCCGAGGACCTCGCCGGTGTCGTCGTGGTCGCGATGATCGCCGCCTCCTCGGTTCTCGCCGGCTACGAGGCGATCAGTCGGCTCAGCAATCCCCGCCCCATCCATCACCTCTGGCTGGTGGCCATCGCCGGTCTGATCGGGTGCATCGGCAACGAACTGGTCGCGGTCTACCGCATCCGGGTCGGTCGCCGGATCGGCTCGGTGGCGCTGCTCGCCGACGGCCTGCACGCCCGCACCGACGGGCTGGCCAGCCTCGCCGTCGTCGTCGGCGCGGTCGGCGTCGCCGCCGGCTTCCCGCTCGCCGACCCCGTAGTCGGCCTGATCATCACGGTGGCGATCCTGTTCGTCCTGCGTACGGCGGTCCGCGACGTGTACCGGAGGTTGATGGACGCCGTCGACCCCGAACTGGTCGACGCGGCCGAGCATGCGTTGGCCGGGGTCCCGGGCGTGCAACGGTGCGACGAGCTGCGGTTGCGGTGGATCGGGCACACCGTGCGGGCCGAGGCGTCGCTCGTGGTCGACTGCGGCCTGTCGCTCATCACGGCGCACGCCATCGCCGAGGACGCCCGCCACGAACTGCTGCACGCCGTACCGAAGCTGACCGACGCGATCATCCACGTCAACCCGTGCGAACACGGGGACCGCACTCATCACGACGCGACCGCGCACCACTTCTCCTCGGCGGGCTGAACGGATAAAGACCCGCACTACGCTGACCGCAGTCATCGCCGATCGAGGAGCTGTCGCATGCAGACGCAAGGAATCGTCGCGCTGATCACCGGAGGCGCGTCGGGGCTGGGCCATGCCACCGCCGCCCGACTGGTCGCGGCCGGCGCGTCGGTCACCCTCGTCGACCTGCCGGGTTCGCCCGGGGACGATGCCGCGGCGGCGTTGGGGGAGCGGGCGGTCTTCGCGCCCGCCGACGTCCGCGACGAGAGCCAGGTCGCCGCCGCCCTCGACATGGCTCAGGAACTCGGCGACCTCCGGGTCGTCGTCAACTGCGCGGGCGTCGCGACTCCGGGCCGCATGCTCGGCCGGCAGGGACCGCTGCCGCTCGAGGAGTTCCGTCGGGTGCTGGACATCAACCTCGTCGGGACCTTCAACGTGATGCGGCTGGCCGCCGAGCGGATCGCGGCGTACGAGCCGGTGGGGGAGGAGCGCGGGGTCATCGTCTGCACCGCCTCGGTGGCGGCTTACGACGGGCAGATCGGCCAGGCGGCCTACGCTGCGTCGAAAGGCGGGGTCGTCGGCCTGACCATCACGGCCGCGCGGGACCTGTCCAGCCGGCAGATCCGGGTTATGTCGATCGCGCCGGGCATCTTCGACACCCCGATGATGGCGGGCCTGCCGGAGGAGGCACGCGAGTCGCTCGGGCAGCAGGTGCCCCACCCCAGCAGGCTGGGACGCCCTGAGGAGTACGCCGCCCTGGTCGCCCACATCGTCGACAACCCGATGCTCAACGGCGAGGTCATCCGCCTCGACGGCGCGATCCGGATGGCGCCCCGCTGACCGGCGCCACCGACCCGGCGGCCGCCGGGGATGCGGGCGACGCACACCCCTCGGTACAAGTCGCGCGGGATCTGGCCGATCGCGTGCTCGCCCCGCAGGCCGCGCAGGTCGACCGTGCGGGCATCCCGCCGTCGCACATCGCCGCGATCAAGGCGTCCGGCCTGCTCGGGATGGGCGCGCCGGTCGAGGTCGGCGGCACCGCGGCCCCCCCGCCGGTGATCCGGCTGGTCTCCGAGATCCTGGCGGCGGCCGACGCCACCACCTGGTTCGTGCAGGTCCAGCACCACTCGCCGCTGGCGACCGCGGTCCGTGGCGAGGGAGCGGCGCGCCAGCGGCTGCTGCGCCCGCTCGCCGACGGGACGCTGCTCGCCGGGGTGGCCTTCTCCCAACTGCGCTCCTACCCCCGCGTACAGGTCGCCGCCACCCCCGTCGACGGAGGCTGGCAGTTCGACGGCACCGCCCCGTGGTGCACGGGATGGGGGCTCAACGACGTCCTGATGCTCGCCGGTACCACTCCCGACGCCGAGGTCGTCTTCTGTTTCATCGACGCCCGCGAGCAACCGGGGCTGCGGGCGTCGGCGCCGATGCGTCTCGCGGCGCTCGAGGCGAGTCGCACCGTGCGGCTGCACCTCGACGGGCTGCGGGTCGGCGCCGACGCAATGATCCACCGGACCACGATGGCGGACTGGTCCGCGGCCGACCGGCGTACGACGGTGAACGTCAATCCGGCGGTCTTCGGAATCGCCGGGGCCGCGCTCGACCTGCTCGAGCGCGCCGCCACCGAGGATGCCACCCGGCTGGCGGGCGTCCTGCGCTCCCGGCTGCAGACCGCCCGCCGCGACGCCTACGCCCTGCTGGACGGGGTGCCGGCCGAGGAGCGCCTCGCCGATCGGCTCGCGGCCCGGCTCGAGGCGATGGACGTGATGCAGACCGCGACGAGCGCCGCCGTCATCGCCGGCGGCGGCCGAGCCATGGCGGCGACCGCACCCGCGCAGCGGCTGGCCCGGGAGGCGATGTTTCTGCTCGTCCAGGCGCAGACGGCCGACCTCCGCGGGGCGCAACTCCGCCATCTGGCCGACCAATCGTGATGGCAGTGGTCGGGGTAGGGGCGATCGTGACAAGGTGGATGACGAAGCACTAGGAGGCAACGTGGACGACACGCAGATCACCCACACGATCGGTGAGCTGGTCGCCGAGGAGCACCAGCTGCGGAGCAAGTCGGTCGGCTCCGGAGGCGACGAGCAGACCCGGGCACGGCTCAGCCAGGTCGAGACCCAGCTCGACCAGTGCTGGGATCTGCTCCGCCAGCGTCGCGCCCGCGAGCAGTACGGCGAAAACCCGGACGACGCCAAGGCCCGGCCGATCGACGAGGTCGAGTCCTACCAGCAGTAGGACGACGTCAACCGGCGCGACCGGGGCCGGCGAGACCGCGATATCGGCTGCGGAAGTGGATCAAAGGCGGCCGGTCCGGATCCCGGTAGTCGACCTGCAGCACGCGACCGATCAGCACCGTGTGGTCGCCCGCAGGCACCCGGTCATGCGTCTGGCACTCCAGTGCGGTGAGCCCGTCGTCGACGATGAGCGCGCCGGAGAGTTCGCCGCGGTGGTGACCGAGATCGGTCAGCAGATGCCGTGCGCTCGGCCGTCCGGCGACGGCGAACCGGCTCGCGACGTGCTCCTGGTCGCGGGCCAGCACCGAGACGGCCCACCGCTCGCGCGCGGCGAGCACCTCGTCGACGTAGGACGCCGAATTGATCGCGACCAGGACGAGTGGCGGCTCCAGCGACACCGAGGCGAAAGCGGTCGTCGTGATCCCGACGTCGTCGTCGTCATCGCGCACGGCGACCACGGCGACGCCGCTGGCGAACTCGGCGAGCGCCGAGGTGAACTCCGCCGCGGTCGTGGCGTGCTCGACCATGCCGATCCCTTCACCCGCGTGCCGTTGCCCGACCGCTCTGCACGCTACGCGCGTCGGCGGACGCGGTCGCGAACGCCGCCAGCGCCATCTCCCTGAGCAGGTCGGCCATCGCCGCACCGTCGACCCCGAGTGCGCTGTGCGGGGTCGAGTTGAGCAGCCCGAAGACGGCGTGCGCGGCGGCCCGCAGCCGACCGCGATCGCAGCCGGGATGGGCGGCGGCGAGTACGCCGACCCAGACCTCGACGTAGCGGCGCTGCAACCGGCGGACCCGGCGCCGATCCGGGTCACTGCAGTTGGCGAGGTCGCGGTCCTGGACCGTGATGAGCTCCGGGTTGCCGAGCGCGAACTCGATGTGCCAGCGCACCAAGGTGTCCAGCGCGTCGTCCGGCGTGGCAGCGGCCCGGACGCGTTCCCGCCCGACGCTCAGCAGCCGGTCGCTGACCCGCACCAGCATCTCCGCCAGCATGGCGTCCTTGCTGGGGAAGTGCCGGTACAGCGCCGGGCCCGACAGTCCGACCGCCGCGCCGATGTCGTCGACGCCGACACCGTGGAATCCGCGCCCGGCGAAGAGCCGGGCGGCCTCCGCGAGGATCTCGTCGCGCCGACTCGACATGCCACCATGCTAGACGACGATGTTAACGATTGTTAACATCACAACGTGGACGCACCGGTCTTGGCCAGCAAGGCGGATTCCTCCAGCGAGGCCTTCGCCCGCAACGCCGCCGCGCACCGAGCGCTCGCCGTCGAGCTGTCGGAGAAGCTCGCGGCCGCGGCGCAAGGCGGCTCAGAGCGGGCTCGAAAGCGCCACATCGACCGCGGCAAACTCCTGCCCCGCGACCGGATCGATGCGCTGGTCGACCCGGCCTCGCCGTTCCTGGAGCTCTCGCCCCTGGCGGCCGACGGGATGTACGACGGAGAGGCGCCGAGCGCTGGCATCATCACGGGGGTCGGACGGGTCGCCGGCCGCGAGGTCGTGATCGTCGCGAACGACGCCACCGTCAAGGGCGGCACTTACTACCCGCTCACCGTGAAGAAGCACCTCCGGGCGCAGGAGGTCGCGCTGCACAACCGGCTGCCGTGCATCTATCTCGTCGACTCGGGCGGCGCCTTCCTGCCGATGCAGGACGACGTGTTCCCCGACCGCGAGCACTTCGGGCGCATCTTCTACAACCAGGCGACGATGTCCCGGGCGGGCATCGCCCAGATCGCCGCCGTGCTGGGGTCGTGCACCGCCGGCGGTGCCTATGTTCCGGCGATGAGCGACGAGGCGGTGATCGTCCGCAACCAGGGCACGATCTTTCTCGGCGGACCGCCGTTGGTGAAGGCCGCGACCGGTGAGGTGGTCAGCGCCGAAGACCTGGGCGGCGGCGAGCTGCACTCGCGTATCTCGGGCGTCACCGACCATCTCGCCGACGACGACGCGCACGCCCTGCAGATCGTCCGGTCGGTCGTCGGCACCCTCGGCCCGCGGGCGCCGAAGCCGTGGCAGTGCAGGCCGACCGAGGAGCCTGCGGTCGATCCGGCGCAGCTCTACGGTGTGGTGCCGGCTGATCCGCGCACGCCGTACGACGTCCGGGAGGTCATCGCCCGCATCGTCGACGGGAGCCGCTTTCACGAGTTCAAGGCGCTCTACGGGTCGACCCTCGTCACGGGTTTCGCCCACATTCACGGCCATCCGGTCGGGATCGTGGCCAACAACGGGATCCTCTTCAGCGAATCGGCGATGAAAGGTGCGCACTTCATCGAGCTGTGCGACCAACGCCAGATTCCCCTGGTCTTTCTGCAGAACATCACCGGTTTCATGGTCGGGCGCGACTACGAGGCCGGCGGAATCGCCAAGCACGGCGCCAAGATGGTCACCGCCGTCGCGTGCGCGCGGGTCCCGAAGCTGACCGTCGTCGTGGGTGGTTCCTTCGGCGCCGGCAACTACTCGATGTGCGGGCGGGCATATTCGCCGCGGTTCCTGTGGATGTGGCCCAACGCCCGCATCTCGGTGATGGGCGGCGAGCAAGCGGCTTCGGTGCTGGCAACGGTACGTCGGGAGCAGATCGAGGCGAGCGGCGACGAATGGCCGGCGGAGGCCGAGGCGCGATTCGTCGCACCGATCCGGGAACAGTACGAGCACCAGGGCAATCCCTACTACGCCACCGCCCGGCTGTGGGACGACGGGGTCATCGACCCGGCCGACACCCGCACCGTGCTCGGTCTTGCGCTCTCGGCGTGCGCCAACGCGCCGCTCGCGCCGGTCGGCTACGGCGTGTTCCGGATGTAGATTGCGGCGGTCCGACCGGACCGCCCACGACGGCAGGGGATGACACGTGTTCGACACCGTGCTGGTCGCCAACCGCGGCGAGATCGCGGTGCGGATCATGCGCACCCTCCGCGGGCTCGGTGTGCGATCGGTTGCGGTCTACAGCGATGCCGACGCCGATGCCCGTCACGTCGCCGAGGCCGATATCGCCGTACGGATCGGCCCGGCGGGCGCCTCACGCAGCTATCTCGACATCGAGAAGATTCTCGAGGCCGCGAAACGCACTGCGGCGCAGGCGATCCATCCCGGATACGGCTTCCTCGCCGAGAACGCCGACTTCGCCCGTGCCTGCGAGGCCGCCGGAGTCGTCTTCGTCGGGCCGCCGGCGACCGCGATCGCGGCCATGGGCGACAAGATCCGGGCCAAGGCGCTCGTCGCCGCGGCCGGCGTACCCGTCGTACCCGGGCTCGGCGCGGCCGGCATGACCGACGCGGAGGTCGCCGCCGCAGCACGCGAAGTCGGATTCCCGGTGCTGCTCAAGCCGTCCGCCGGCGGCGGCGGCAAGGGGATGCGCCTCGTCCGCAGTCCGGACGAGAGCGCCACCGCGATCGCCTCGGCGCGGCGCGAGGCGCAGGGGTCCTTCGGCGACGACACCCTGCTGGTCGAGCGATTCATCGAACGGCCGCGGCACATCGAGATCCAGATCATGGCCGACGGGCGCGGCCACGTGCTGCACCTCGGGGAGCGCGAATGCAGCCTGCAGCGGCGGCACCAGAAGATCGTCGAGGAGGCGCCCTCGACGCTGATCACCCCGTCCCGGCGCGCCGCGATGGGGCTGTCGGCCGTCGAAGCGGCCCGCGCCGTCGGCTACACCGGCGCCGGCACCGTGGAGTTCATCGTCGGTGCCGAGCGACCCGACGACTTCTACTTCATGGAGATGAACACTCGGCTGCAGGTCGAGCACCCGGTCACCGAGCTCGTCACCGGCCTCGACCTCGTCGAGCTGCAACTGCGGGTGGCCGCGGGAGAGCCCCTGCCCCTGGCACAGGACGACGTGCGGGTGAGCGGTCACGCGATCGAGGCCCGCCTCTACGCCGAAGACCCCGCGCACGGCTTCCTCCCGTCCGCCGGCCGGCTCCTGCGGGTGCGGGAGGCCGCCGGTCCGCACGTGCGCATCGACTCGGGCATCGACTCGGGCATGACGGTCGGCACCGACTACGACCCGATGCTCGCCAAGATCGTGGCCTGGGCTCCGGACCGCAGAGTCGCGCTGCAGCGACTGGACCGCGCCCTGTCCGACACGGTGGTGCTCGGGGTGCAGACCAACGCCGCTTTTCTGCGCGCGCTGCTCGCTGATGACGACGTCGTCGCGGGCCGGCTCGACACCGAGCTGGTGGAGCGCCGCATCGACGACCTCGTCGAAGATCGGTACGACGACCGGGTGCTCGTCGCGGCCGCTCTGGTCCGGCTGGCCGCGATGCAGCCGACCGGTCCGGTCCTCGACCCGTTCGACGCCACCAGCGGCTGGCGGCTCGGATCACCGGCCTGGGCGAGCTGGGCGATGCGGGTCGGCGGGCACCCGCCCGTCGAGGTGCGAGTGCGCGGCACAACGGACGACGCGCAGGTGGCGGTCGGCGACGGGCCGGTCGAACCGGCCCGGGCGGTCGCCTCCGCCGGCGGACTCACCCTGACCTATCGCGACGACACCACGTCCTTCGCCTTCGCCGAGGACGGCGAGACGACCTGGCTCGCGCGGGAGGGCGCGACCTGGCTGATCCGCGAACAGGAACGCCTGGCCGCCGCCCGCCACGACGACGGGGGCGCGGTGTCCGGGTCGGTGCTCGCGCCGATGCCCGGGACCGTCACCGTCGTCCACGCCGCCGTGGGCGATCGGGTCGCCCTCGGCCAGCCGCTGCTGGCCGTGGAGGCGATGAAGATGGAGCACGCGCTCACCGCGCCGATCGCCGGCGTACTCACCGAACTGTCGGCGAACGCGGGACAATCGGTGGTCATGGACCAGGTACTTGCCGTGGTCACTCCGCCCGGGGAAGGTCAGTGATGCCGGCCTTCCCCGAGATCGCGCTCGCCGGCCTCCCCGATCGGGTGACCATCTACGAGGTCGGCCCGCGCGACGGCCTGCAGAACGAGGCGCGCGTCGTCCTGGTCGAGGACAAGGCCCGGTTCATCGCCGCGCTCGTCGCGGCCGGGCTGCGCGTCGTGGAGGCGACCAGCTTCGTGCGGCCGGAATGGGTGCCGCAGCTCGCCGACGCGGAGCAGCTCGTCGACCTGCTCGACCCTGCCGACGGCGTACGCCATCCGGTGCTTGTCCCCAACGAGCGCGGACTGCAACGGGCGCTCGACCACGGCGTCGGCGAGGTCGCGATATTCGGCAGCGCCACCGAGTCCTTCGCGCGGCGCAACCTCAACCGCACCGTCGACGAGTCGATCGCGATGTTCACCCCGGTGGTGCGGCGTGCGACGGCCGAGGGGGTGCCGGTGCGCGCCTACGTCTCGATGTGTTTCGGCGATCCGTGGGAAGGCGCCGTGCCGATTCCGCAGGTCGTCTCCGTCGGCCGGCGGCTGCTCGACCTCGGTGCCGCCGAGCTCAGCCTCGGCGACACGATCGGTGTCGGGACGCCCGGCCATGTGGCGGCATTGCTGCAGGCGTTCTCCGATGCGGGCGTCGGCGTCGACCGGTTGGCGGTGCACTTCCACGACACCTACGGGCAGGCGCTCGCCAACACCCTCGCGGCGCTGCGCTGCGGGGTGCGCACCGTCGACGCATCGGCCGGTGGCCTCGGCGGCTGCCCCTACGCCGAGAGCGCGACCGGAAACCTCGCGACCGAGGACCTGGTCTGGATGCTCGACGGGCTCGGCATCCACACCGGCGTCGACCTCTCGGCCCTCGTGGAGACCAGCCGCTGGATGGCCGGAATTCTCGGCCGGCCGAGCCCGTCGCGGGTGGTCCAGGCTCTCTCGCCCGCGCCCGGGCCGGCGGAGTGACCGGCGCGCGGGTCAACGGCGAGGTGTCGTTCTGGTACGCCGGCCTCGGCGGGCCGCCGTCGTACCGCCCGGCGCTGCCCGGCGACGTCGCCGCCGACGTCTGCATCGTCGGCGCGGGCTACACCGGCCTGTGGACCGCCTACTACCTCGCGCAGGCCGAGCCGGCGTTGCGGATCGTCGTGGTCGAGCGCGAGTTCGCCGGTTTCGGCGCGTCCGGGCGCAACGGTGGTCAACTCACCGGAGGGCTGGAATACAACCGCGAGAAATACGCGAAGGCCCGCGGGCACGAGGCCGTCGTCGCGATGGAGCGGGCCCTGCGGCAGACCGTGGACGAGGTGATCGCCGTCGCCGCGCGGGAAGGGATCGACGCCGACATCGTCAAGGGCGGAATCCTGCGGGTCGCGACCAATCCGGCGCAGTGGTCGCGGGTCCGGCACGAACAGCGAATCGGTGCGGGCTGGGGGGTCGCGCCGGACGAGGCGGTGCTGCTCGACCGCGACGCGACGCTCCGCCGGGTCCGGGTGGCGGGAGCGCTGGGGTCCCGGTTCCAGCCCGCCGCCGCCCGGATCCAGCCGGCGAAGCTCGCGCGCGGCCTGGCCGAGGCGGTCGAGCGGCTCGGCGTATCGATCTATGAACGCACGGCGGTGACCGAGCTCCGGCCGGCACAGGTCGTCACGGCGACCGGCTCGGTGCGAGCTCCGCTTATCGTCCGGGCCGCCGAGGGGTTCACCCCGCAGCTGCCCGGGCTGCGGCGCAGCTGGCTGCCGATGAACAGCGCCATGATCGTCACCGACCCGTTGCCCGACCGGCTCTGGGACGAGCTCGGCTGGGCCGGATTCGAGACGCTCGGCGATGCCGCCCACGGTTATGTCTACGCCCAACGCACCGCTGACGGCCGGGTCGCCATCGGCGGGCGCGGCGTGCCCTACCGGTTCGGGTCCCGCACCGACAATGCCGGCCGTACTCAGGACGCCACGATCGCCATGCTCGGCGTGATGCTCGGCCGGCTCTTTCCGCCGTTGCGCGGCGCGCCGATCGCCCACGCGTGGTGCGGTGTGCTCGGCGTACCCAGGGACTGGTGCGCGACGGTCGGCCTTGACCGGCGTACCGGCGCGGCATGGGCGGGCGGCTACGTCGGGCTCGGCCTCGCGAGCAGCAACCTGGCCGGTCGGACGCTGCGCGACCTGATCCTCGACCGCGAGACCGCGCTGACGGCCCTGCCGTGGGTCGACCGGACCGTGCGCACCTGGGAGCCCGAACCGCTGCGCTGGCTGGGGGTGCATTCGCTCTACCGCATCTACCGCGCCGCGGACGCGCTGGAGCGACGCCGCCGGAGCGCGCGCACCTCGGGCCTCGCCCGGTTCGCCGACGCGGTGGCCGGCCGGAAGTAGCGACCGAGATGGGTTCGGACGTGGTGTGTGCCACTCTCCGGGCCCTGTTTGCACCGTTCGACGGGTTGATCGGGCGGCTGTAGTAATCTCCCGGGCAGGATCGGCTTCCCCAGACGTATCAGACGTACCAGGGGCACCATCTGCATAACAGTTGAGATGCGTCTGTGGGGGGCTTCGTTGTCCGATCGAGAAATCTCTTCGGTTCCCGACCCGGAAGGTCGCGCGGGGCGAGGTCACGATGAGCAGGGCCCGACGAAGGACCTGTTGGGCCCGCCCGAGTCGGTGCAGGGCAAGCGCCTGGCGAAACTCGTCCGGGAGCGCGGCCCCGTCCCCGCCGCCGGGTCGACGCTCCGCACGATCGCGGGCAGCGGAGCGGTCGTCACGCTGGCCCGGCAGACCTCGATCGGCTGGGAGAAGCTGCGCCGCTCCGACACCGCCCTCGCCGCCACGGTCACCGGGATCAGCGCGGTAGGGATCGTCGTCGCGGCATTCGTCATCGGATCGCCCTCCCCGCAGGCCGACCCGCCGGCCCCCGTGCTCGTGGTGGGTACGGCGACCGCGACGGGGACAGCCGGCGCGACCGCATCCGGGACGTCGTCGGCCGAGGCGACGAGCACGGCGGCCGGCCGTTCTGCCACCGCCACGGGCACCCCGTCGACCAGCGCCCACCAGGTCGGCACCACGACGACGGAGATTCCGCTGTCCACGCTCGTGCCGGGATCCGGGCCGCGCCAGTCGTCGACCTCGGGAACGGGCTCCGAGGCAGGATCCGGCCCGCAGGCGCCGACGGCGACAGCAGGTCCGACGCACCCGGCCGGCTCGTCCGGCGGGACACAGCAGCCGCCGGCCACGCACCCACCGACGTCCTCCCCGCCAAAGACGACGCCATCGACGTCGCCGACGTCCACCACCCCATCGCCGACTGCATCACCGACACCGTCCCCGACCCCGACGGATACGGCGACCCCGCCGGCGACGACGACCGACCCGCCGCCTCCGCCCGCGGCCGCGACCACGCTCCCGCCGGCGACGGCTACGGCGGCCGGCTAGACCGGCGCGACGACTCGCGATGACGAGCCGGCCCACCCTCGCTGAGCAGCTGGATCTGCGGCCGCATCCCGAGGGCGGGTGGTTTCGTGAGACGTGGCGCTCGCCGGTGTCGTTCTCCCCGGCCGGGTACGACGGACCGCGCAGCGCGGCGACCGCGATCTACTACCTCCTGCACCCGGGCGAGGAGTCGCGCTGGCACGTCGTGCGGTCCGACGAGCTGTGGTTCTGGCACGGCGGCGGCCCGCTCGAGCTGCGCCTGGGCGGCACCGGCGACGAGCCGACGACCACTAGCGCGGTCGTTCTCGGTGCCGAGATCGACGCCGGCGGGCAACCCCAGGTCCACATACCCGGCGGGGTCTGGCAAACCGCCCGACCGCTCGGCGAAAGTCCTGTTCTTGTCAGTTGTGTGGTGGCACCCGGCTTCGATTACGCCGACTTCCGGCTCTCGGAGCTTCCGCACTCGCCGGGTTCGTGACGACGGCTTGTGCCGGTCCCGCGGGTGCACCGCGTTGCGAAGGCGGGCGAAGCCCGCGGCACCCTTCGACCGGTCCCGTGGTGTGGGCGGAGGTTCGGCGCGCCCGGCAGGAATCGAACCTGCGACCAAGAGCTTAGAAGGCTCCTGCTCTATCCGCTGAGCTACGGGCGCGGGCGGGCCTGCGACGGCGGACCCGGATCCAGGGTAGCCGCCGGGCCCACTTGTCCTGGGCAGCCGGAGCGGTCTCCGGCGTGCCAGCGACTCAGCGCAGCGCGCGCCGCCGGCCCGAGACCGAGCGGTAGATCAGCAGCGCGATGACCGCTCCGACGATCGAGCCGATCAACCCGGACGGCTGGAAGAATCCGGCGGCCGCGTCCTTGTGGAAGAGCACGTATCCGAGGAAACCGCCGATGAACGAGCCCACGATGCCCAGCAGGATCGTGGCGCCGATGCCCATCGGGTCGCGTCCAGGCACGAGCAGGCGGGCGATCGCGCCGGAAATCAGGCCGACGATGATGAGCGTGATGATCAGGCCGAACATGGGGATCCTCCGGTGGGAAATGTGCCGGAGTCCCGGCAGCGCCAACTCACCATAGGTGCTGCGCGCGGCCGGTGCGTCGATCCCGTCGGTTCACGAGGATTACCCGGTATCTACGGGTCGGACAGGCTGGTACGCGGCGTGAGCACGCGGCCCCGAAGCGTCGTCGGGGCCCGGGATTTTCGCTCGGCGCCGCGTTGTTGACACACTGGACTCACCAGCGACTTTCTCTCGGAGGCATTCACCCGTGGCACAGTTCATCTACTCGATGCGCAAGGTGCGCAAGACGCACGGCGACAAGTTGATCTTGGACGACGTGACGCTGGCGTTCCTGCCCGGGGCGAAGATCGGCGTGGTCGGGCCAAACGGCGCCGGGAAGTCGAGCGTCCTGAAGATCATGGCTGGGCTCGACCACCCGTCGAACGGCGATGCGCTGCTCACCCCTGGCTACTCCGTCGGCATCCTCGAGCAGGAGCCGGCCCTGGACGAGAGCGTCGATGTCCGGGGCAATGTCGAGGAGGGGGTCGCCGAGACCCGCGGCCTGCTCCGCCGGTTCGAAGACGTCAGCGCGCAAATGGGCGACCCGGACGCCGACATGGATGCGCTGCTCGGCGAGCAGGGCGAGCTCATGGACAAGATCGAACACGTCAACGGGTGGGAGCTCGACAGCCAGATCGAGCAGGCCATGGACGCGTTGCGCTGCCCGCCGGGCGATGCCGACGTGTCGGTGCTCTCCGGCGGTGAGCGGCGCCGGGTCGCGCTGTGCCGGCTGCTGCTGCAGCAGCCCGACCTGCTGCTGCTCGACGAGCCCACCAACCACCTCGACGCCGAGAGTGTGCAGTGGCTGGAGCAGCACCTCGCGAAGTACGCCGGCGCCGTCCTCGCCGTGACCCACGACCGGTACTTCCTCGACAACGTCGCGCAGTGGATCCTCGAGGTCGACCGCGGACGGCTCTACCCCTACGAGGGCAACTACTCGACCTACCTCGAGACCAAGGCGGCCCGGCTCAAGGTCGAGGGCCAGAAGGACGCCAAGCGGGCGAAGCGGCTGGCCGACGAGCTCGAATGGGTGCGGCAGAATGCCCGCGGCCGGCAGACCAAGAGCCGGTCGCGGTTGAACCGCTACGAGGAGATGGCCGCCGAGGCGGAGAAGTCCCGCAAGCTCGACTTCGACGAGATCCAGATCCCGGCCGGACCGCGCCTGGGCACGAAGGTCGTCGAGTCCTCCGGCCTGGTCAAGGGATTCGACGACCGGGTGCTGATCGACGACCTGTCCTTCGACCTGCCGCGGGGCGGAATCGTCGGCGTCATCGGACCCAACGGCGCCGGCAAGACCACCCTTTTCAAGATGATCGTCGGTGAGGAGAAGCCCGACGAGGGCGAGATCCGGTTGGGGGAGACGGTCCGGCTCTCCTACGTCGACCAGAACCGTTCCGGGATCGACCCGAAGAAGAACGTCTGGGAGGTCGTCTCCGACGGACTCGACTTCATCAAGGTAGGCAGCGTCGAGATGCCGAGCCGCGCCTACGTCAGCGCGTTCGGCTTCAAGGGCCCGGACCAGCAGAAGCCGGCCGGGATCCTCTCCGGGGGAGAACGCAACCGGCTGAACCTCGCCATGACCCTCAAGCAGGGCGGCAACCTGCTGCTGCTGGACGAGCCGACCAACGACCTCGACGTCGACACCCTGTCGTCGCTGGAGAATGCGCTGCTGGACTTTCCCGGCTGCGCGGTGATCACGGCGCACGACCGGTGGTTCCTCGACCGCGTGGCGACGCACATCCTCGCCTACGAGGGCGACTCGAAGTGGTTCTGGTTCGAGGGCAACTTCGCCGACTACGAGGCCAACAAGGTGAGCCGGCTCGGTCCCGAGGCGGCCCGCCCGCACCGGGCGACCTACCGCAAGCTCACCCGCGACTGACGATGGCCCGGCACCGCTACCTCTGCCCGATGCGGTGGGCGGACATGGATGCCCAGGGCCACGTCAACAACGCGGCGCTGGTCACCTACCTCGAGCAGGCGCGGATCGACCTGTTCTTCGACCGGGCCGGGGCCGCCGGCGTGCCCACGATCGCCCAGGGCGTGGTCGTCGCCCGGCATGAGATCGACTACCGCCGGCCGGTCGTCTACAAGCCCGACCCGCTGCGCATCGACCTGTGGTGCAGCGCGCTGGCCGGGGCGTCGTTCACGGTCGACTACGAGATCTACGACGACGATCTGCTGATCGTCGCCGCGCGGTCGTTGTGCGTGCCCTACGACACGTCGGCGGCGCGGGTACGCAGGCTCAGTCCGGACGAGCGCACATTCCTCGAGGCGTACGTCGAGCCGGCCGCCTGAGCGGTCAGGTCATGCTGTTCTGCAGGCTCAGCGCCGCCCCTTCGAGGTAGCGCCACAGGGCATCGGCGTACGCCGGTTCGAGGTTCAGGGAGTCCAGCGCCGCCCGCATGTGGGCGAGCCAGGCCAGTCGCTCGCGCTCGCCGATGACGAACGGCGCGTGCCGCATGCGCAGTCGCGGGTGCCCGCGCTGCTCCTGGTAGGTGCGCGGGCCACCCCAGTACTGGATGAGGAACATCCGCAGATGCACCTCGGCGGCCGTGAGGTCCTCATCCGGATAGAGCGGCCGCAGGATCGGATCCTCGGCGACGCCGGCGTAGAACCGGGCCACCAGCGCCGTGAACGTCGGCTCACCGCCGACCGCGTCGTAGAAGCTCAACTCGTCGTCGGTGCGCCCGGCCGGCCGGTCATCTGCCATGCCCCGATCCTGCCAGCGCCTCAAACCTCCGCGTCGCGCGGCCAGCGCAGCGCGAGCGCTCCGACGATGCAGGCACCGGCCAGTCCGAACACGGCGATCGACGCGCTGGGGGTGGTCCAGTCGGCGACGATCCCCGCGGCCAGCACCGCGATGCCCTGGGAGGCCATCAGGCCGCCCTGGGCGAGCCCGAATGCCCGCGCCCGGAACTCCGGAGCGACCGCCCGTACGAAGGTGGCGTTGAGCGCGATGTTGAACGACGAGGCGAAACCGGACGCGGCGAGGACGACCAGCACCAGCGCCAGATGTCGGATCGGCAGTACCGCCACCAGCAGGAGCGGCGCGGCGAGAGCCAGCGGCAGGGTCAGGCGGGACCGGGTCTCCGGCGAGCAGAACCGGCCGATGACGATGCTGCCCACGATCACGCCGAGCGGGTTGATGCCGAGCAGCAGGCCGACGGTCCGCGCCCCGCCGCCGAACTGGTGAGCCCACGGGGCGGCCAGGCCTTCCCAGGCGTAGGCGAACGCCGACGCCGCCCACACGATCAGGACGATGGAGCGCAACCGGCGGTTGGTGAAGACCAGCCGTGCACCCGCGGCGGTCTCCCGCCACACCGACGGCGGCTTCGTGTCGCTGCGCTCCGGGGCCGGGCGGGCCCGCACGCCCAGCCAGATCAGCCCCGCGGAGAACAGGAACGACAGTGCGTCGACCGCGAGCGCACCCCGGGCGGTGAGTGCTGCGACGAGGGCGCCGCCGGCGATGAAGCCGACCAGCTGGCCCACCTGATAGGTGGTCGTGGTCACGGCGTTGCCGACGACGTAGGCGTCGCCGTCGAGGATCTCGGGGAAGAGCGCGGACCGCGCCGATTCGAACGGCGGGGTGAACATCGACGCGACGAAGAGGGTCGCCACCAACGCCGCGACCGGCACTCCCGGAAGGGCCATCAGGCCGACGAGCACCATCCGGGACAGGTCGCAGAGGAGGAGGACCCGTCGGCGGGGGAAGCGGTCGGCGAAGGCGGACAGTAGCGGGCCGCCGACCACCCAGGGCAGGTAGGAGATGCCGTAGGTGACCGCCGTCAGCAGCGGCGACGAAGTGTGGACGTAGACCAGGATCGACAGGGCGACCTTCGCCAGCTGGTCACCCAGCAGCGAGAAGACCAACGCGCCATAGAGGAAGCGCCACTCCCGGGGGGCGAAGACCTCCCGGTAGGTGGTACGACGCCGGGCGCGCTCCGGCGGCGGCGGCGCTTCATCGGTGCGCCCGGGCGGCGGGACGTCCACCCGATCGACCGCGACCCGGGGCGACGAGGCAGCAGCGCGCCCCGCGGGTGTGCCATCGCCCCGTTGCATGAGCACATTCTGACCCCGCGGGACGCATCTGGTCTACCGGGGGATGCAGCTAACCGGGGAGTTGCCCGCGGGCATCCGGCGTAACGGACAGGTCGGTCGGGCTCAGGCCTCAGCCGCGCCGGACGGCGACCGGGTCCCGTCGGTGTCGAATCGGGCCCTGATCCGCTGGCGCAGCTCCCGGGCGACGGCGTCCTTGTCGCCGGTGCGGGTCTTGACCACCAGCCGCAATGTCGCGGAGTCGGCGTCGAGGGCCTCGACGCCGAGCACCGTCGGCTCGTCGAGGATGGCCGGGCTCCACTCCTCGTCCGCGGCGACCGCGCGGGCGATCTCGCCGAGCAGCGCCGCGGCGTGATCGAGGTCGACGGAGTTGGGCACCGGCACGTCGAGCACCGCCTGGGCGTAGCCCTGGCTCTTGTTGCCGACCCGGAGAATCTCGCCATTGCGGACATACCAGACGGTTCCGTACAGATCCCGCAGCCGCGTGATGCGCAGGCCGACCTCCTCCACCGTGCCGGAGGCCGACCCGACGTCGACGGCGTCGCCCACGCCGTACTGGTCCTCCAGGATCATGAAGATCCCCGAGATGAAGTCCTTCACCAGGTTCTGCGCCCCGAAGCCGAGTGCCACTCCGACGATCCCGGCGCTGGCGATGATCGGCGCGAGGTCGACGCCCAACTCGCCGAGCACCAGCATCAGGGCGATCGAGAAGACGACGATCGAGACGACGCTGCGCAGGATCGAGCCGATGCTCGCCGCACGCTGGCGCCGGCGTTCGAACATCACGGCCGACCCGGCCACCAGCTTGGTGCCCGCGGCCCGCTGGGCGAGCGGGCGCAGCCGGTCCGGGACGATGCCCTCGGTCGTGGTGCGGGTGAGCCGCCGGATCGCGCGGTGCGCCAGATAGCGGGCTATCAGGGCCACCACGATGATCAACACGATCCGCGACCCGTGCGAGACGATCAGGTGAGCGGAGCTCGCCAGCCAGGCTTGCCCCGTAATGTCATACACGGAATGACAGAAGGTGCCTTTCTGCTGGGTGCAGGACGGCGGCGCGGACAGGACGAGAGCGGCGTACTGGGCGGTCACGACGTCTAGGGTGCCAGGTCCGGTTCGGCCGCCCGGCAGGTGAGGGAGCGGTATGGGCGTGCGTTCCGGGCCCCGGTCGGGTTCACTGTGTGCGGTCGGAGGTGCGCGGTGACCCCTACGTCAGTCACGTTGCTGCTCAACGCGACGTACGAACCGCTCTGCGTCGTGTCCTCCCGGCGCGCCGTCGTTCTCGTCCTCACCGCCAAGGCCGTCCTCGTCGAGGACGGCGACGGGGTCATGCACAGCGTCCGGCAGGCCGTGCCGCTGCCGGCGGTGGTCCGGCTGACCCGCTTCGTCCGCGTCCCCTATCGCGCCACCGTGCCGCTCACCCGCAAGGCGGTCTTCGCCCGGGACGGCGGCCGGTGCGCCTACTGCGACGCCCCGGCGACGAGCCTCGACCACGTGGTGCCCAAGAGCCGCGGCGGGTCGCACAGCTGGGAGAACGTCGTCGCCTCCTGCCGCCGGTGCAACCACACCAAAGGGGACCGGGCCATCGCCGAGCTGGGCTGGCGACTGCGCACTACCCCGCGGGCCCCGACCGGATCGGCCTGGCGGGTGCTGGGCGCCCGCACCCCCGATCCGCGCTGGCAGGCCTACCTCGACCTGACGCTCAGCGAGTCGGCCAGCGCCTGACTCTTCGGCGCGCCCGCTAGGTGACCCGGGCCGGCTCGGCCGGGTAGCCCTCGTGCGCACCGGCGGCGACCAGCTCGCGCAGCCGATCCAGGGCGTCGTACCCGTCGACGAACCGGGTGTAGAGCGGCGCCGGCCCGAGGCGGAGCCGATCAGGCGTCCGGTAGTCGGCGATGACGCCGCGGTCGGCTGCGGCCTGGCAGATCTGCCACGCTGCCGGATGGTGGAGCGTCAGGTGCGCGCCGCGGCGGGCGTCATCGCGGGGCGAGGCCACCCGGAAGCCGAGCGGTGCCAGCCACGCCTCCGCCAGCTCGACGAGAAAGCCGGTGAGCGCCTGCCCCTTGCGGTACAGGGCGTCGACGCCCGCGTCGGCGACCAGGCGGACGCCCTCCTCGACGGCGTAGATCGCCAGCACCGACGGCGTCCCGACGCAGAACCGGTCGATGCCCGGCGCCGGGTCGTACTCGGGCCCCATCGCGAACTGGTCGCGCTGACCGAACCAGCCCCAGATGGGTTGCCGGAGCTGCTCCTGCAGCTCGCGGCGCACGTAGAGGTAGGCCGGGGCACCAGGTCCGGCGCAGAGGTACTTGTAGGTGCAGCCGACCGCCAGGTCCACCTCGGCGTCGGTGAGGGAGACCGGCACCGACCCGGCGGAGTGCGACAGGTCCCACAGTGTCAACGCGCCGGCCCGATGCGCGAGCCGGGTCACGGCGGCGAGGTCGGCGACCGCGCCGGACCGGTAGGACACGTGCGACAGGCTGAGCAGCGCGACGTCGTCGTCGAGCGCCCGGGTAAGCGCCGGTAGGTCGACCCCGTCGTCGGCGTCGGTGTGCACCGGGCGTAGGTCGAGGCCCCGCTCGTGGGCCAGACCGGCGAGCACGTAGCGGTCGGTGGGGAAGTTGTCGTCGTCGGTGACGATCACCCGGCGGTCCGGGCGGGCGTCGACCGCGGCGGCGGCGAGCTTGTAGAGGTTGATGCTGGTGGAGTCGGCGATCACCACCTCTCCCGGGCGTGCCTGCAGCAGCCGGGTGCCGAGCAGGTCGCCGACCCGCCGGGGCAGGTCGACCCAGTCCGACCACGACCGGACCAGGCCGCGGCCCCACTCCTCCCGCGCCGCCCGGGCGAGCCGCTCGGCGGTGCCGACCGGAAGCCGGCCCAGCGAATTGCCGTCGAGATAGAGCAAGTCGGGGTCGGCGATCACCACCTGATCCCGGAAGGCGGCGAGCGGGTCGGCCGCATCGAGTCGCTCGGCGCGGGCGCGGTCGACGGTCACTGAGCCATCGTGCACCACCGGTGGGCGGTAGCGTTCGGTCCGTGACGGAGCTGCACGACCTGAGCGCACTGGAACAGGCCGAGGCCGTACGACGCCGGGAGGTCAGCCCGGTCGATCTCGTCGAGCACTACCTCGAGCGGATCGCCCGACACAACGACGAGCTAGGTGCGTTCGTCACGGTGGCCGCCGACGCCGCCCGGGAACGCGCAGGCGAGGCCGAGCGCGCCGTACTGGCGGGTGACGAGCTGCCGCCGTTGCACGGCGTACCGACGGCGATCAAGGACCTCAACCTCACCGCCGGGATCCGGACGACCTTCGGGTCCCGGCTCTTCGCCGACTTCGTGCCGCCGATCGACGACTACGTCGTCGACAAGCTGCGGCAGGCCGGCACGATCAGCCTCGGGAAGACCAACACGCCGGAATTCGGGCTGTCCTGCTACTCCGAGAACGACGTCGCCCCGCCGGCCCGGCTGCCCTGGGATCCCGCCCTCTCACCCGGCGGGTCGAGCGGGGGCGCGGCCGCGGCGGTGGCCGCCGGCCTGGCGTCGCTGGCGCAGGGCAGTGACGGCGGCGGGTCGATCCGCACCCCGAGCAGCCTGTGCGGGCTGGTCGGCATCAAGGTGTCCCGCGGGCGGGTGAGCAACGGTCCCGTCGGCGGGGACATCACCGGACTGGCCTGGAACGGTCCGATCGCCCGTACCGTCGCCGATGCCGCCGCGCTGCTCGACGCGATGGCCGGTCCGATGCCCGGCGACCCGCACTGGGCGCCGCCGCTGCGGCCGGGCGAGACCTTCCTCGGGCACGCCTCCCGGCCGATCAGCAGCCTGCGGATCGGCCGGTTCGCCGTACCGCCGGTGCCGGATGCGGTGGTCGACCAGGAGTGCCGCGCGGCCTGGGAGGACGCCTCGACGCTGCTCGCCGACGCCGGCCACGACGTCGAGGACATCGAGCCGCCGCTGCCGCCCGACCTGATCCCGATGTTCGAGGTGCTGTGGACGGTCGCCACCCACGGCATCCCGATCGACCCCGACCGGCAGTCGGAGCTGACCCCGCTCACCCGCTGGCTGCGGGAACGCGGCGGCGCCGTGAGCGGTGCCGGTTACGTGCAGGCGCTCGGCGCGCTGCAGGCGGCGTCCCGGCGCGCGATCATCGCGACCGCCGGCTACGACGCGGTGCTCTGCCCGACGGTGGCGATGCGTGCACGCCCGGTCGGCTGGTTCACCGAGACCGGTGACCCGGCCGAGGATTTCGAGCGGCAGAAGCGCTTCACGCCGTTCACCGCGATCTACAACATCACCGGGCAACCGTCGATCAGCGTCCCGCTCTACACCAGCGGCGACGGTCTGCCGGTCGGCGTGATGCTGAGCGGCCGGCCGGCGCAGGAGACGACGTTGATCTCCCTCGCCGCGCAGCTGGAAGCCATGCGGCCGTGGCGGGACCGGCATCCGGCGACGTGGTGACGCCGCCGGTTCGCTAATCTCGCGTGGTGAGCGTCCTCGAGACCGTCCTGGTCTACGTCTGCATCCCGCTTGGGCTGTTCGCGTTGTTCGCCATCGCCGTCTTCGTTCCGGGTGCCGTGCGCAAGCCCCGCTACCGGCCCGGCCAGCAATGGCAGTTCGAGCCGGTCTGGTATTCGCCGCACCCGAAGTCGTTGCCCTACGACATGCAGGACCTGCTCGAGGACGGCGAGACGCTGGCGGAGGTCACCGCTGCCCGCCGGCCCGCGCTGCCACCCGGCACCGGCAAGGCGCCCGAGCACCCAACCACCGGCGTACGCGGCCCGGCGGCCCTGCTCGACGTACCGGAGAGAACCGCCCGCGGAGGTGCGCACGGTGACTGGTAGCGACCTGGTGTCGACCCATGCCGTGCGCGAACCGCACGCCGACGCGGTAAAGCCTGGGCCGTTCACCCCCCGGCAGCTCGCCCGCCTCGACGAGGCGCTCACCATGGCCAGCCGCGAGACGGGCATCTACTTCACGCTCTACGTCGGGACGCTCGAGATCCCGACCCGCGGTCACGCGGAGCGGCTGCATGCACGGCTCGGTGGCATCGCCCCGCGGTCGGTGCTGGTCGCCTTCTCCCCGGGCCAGCGGGTGCTCGAGATCGTCACCGGCATCGAATCCGCGATCAGGCTGCCGGACCGCTCGTGCGCACTCGCGGTGCTGTCGATGACGGCGGCCTTCGGCACCGGCGACCTCACCGGCGGTGTCGTCAACGGCCTGCGGATGCTCTCCGACCAGGCCGGCCACATCGCCTGAGCTCGGCGCCGACCCGCCCGCTCGACTCCCCGCTCCTCCCCATGATCAAGAGGGGATTCCGACACGAAACGCCGTACGAATCCCCTCTTGATCATCTAACCCAGGGGGCGGGCGTCAGGCGGAGGCGGCGTCGCGGGCGCGGGCCCGCAGCGACCGGGCGATGCCGTCCCGCCCCTCGCTGACCAGCCGGCGCAGCGCGGGCGGCTTCGTCTCGTCCGCCAGCCAGGCGTCGGCCGCGTCGACGGTGGACTGCGTGACGGCCGCCGGGAACAGGCCGATGACGACGTACTGCGCGAGCTTGCTGGTACGCCGCTCCCACACCGAGTCGATCGTGTCGAAGTACGCCGCGGCGTAGGGCTCGAGTAGCTCCTCCTGCGCGGGGTGGGTGAAGCCGCGGATGATCGCCGCGGTCATCGCGTTGGGCAGCTCGTCGTCCTCGGTCGCCAGGCGCCACGCCTCGGCCTTCGCCTCGGGGGTGGGCCGCAGCGCCCGGGCGGTCGCGGCGTGCCGCGAACCGGCGGAGGTCGCGTCGCGCTCGGACTCCGCCGCGATGTCGCTGTCGTCGGCCGCGCCGTTGGCGACCAGCCCGTCGAGCAACGCCCAGCGCATCTCGGTGTCGACGCTCAGCCCGGGCACGGTGACCGTGCCGTCGAGAAGGCCACGCACCGTCGCCAGGTGCTCGTCGCTGCGGGCCGCGGCGGCCAGCAGCCGGGCCCAGGCCAGCTGGTGGTCGCTGCCCGGCTCGGCCGCCAACAGTGCCACCCGGGCGTGCTCGGCCAACTGCGCCCAGCCGGTCGGTGCCCAGGCCGGGTCGGCGTAGGAGCCGAGCGTCGCCCGGGCGTGCAGGTGCAGGGACTGGACGACGCCGATGCTCGTCTCGGCATCGATCCCGCGCAGGACCAGCCGCAGGTAGTCGCGGGCAGCCAATTCGGCGTCGCGGGTCATGTCCCACGCGGCCGCCCAGCACAACGCCCGGGGGAGCGAGTCGGTCAGGGCGCCGATGCGGTCGGTGACCGTCTCCAGCGACCGCGGGTCCAGCCGGATCTTGCAGTAGGACAGGTCGTCGTCATTGACCAGCACCAGATCGGGCTGCGCCGTCCCGACCAGCTCGGGCACCGCGGTGCGCTCGCCGGAGACGTCGAGCTCGACGCGGTGCACCCGCTGCAGCGACCCGCCGTCGTACAGCCCGATCGCGAGCCGGTGGTCGCGCAGCACGGGGTGGTCGTCGGGAGCGCTCTGCACGATGTCGAACGACGTGAAGCGACCGTCCGGGCCGACCTCGAACTCGGCGTGCATCGTGTTGACGCCGGCCGTTTCCAGCCACTGCGCCGACCACCGCGACAGATCCCGCCCGGAGCTCTTCTCCAGCGCACCAAGCAGATCGGAGAGCGTCGTGTTGGCGTATTCGTGGTCGCGGAAGTAGTCGGCCATCGCGCTGAGGAACGAATCGGTGCCGACGTAGGCGGCGAGCTGCTTGAGCACGCTGGCGCCCTTGGCATAGGTGATCTGGTCGAAGTTGACCTCGACGGCCTGGACGTCGGGGATGTCCGCGGCGATCGGGTGGGTCGAGGGCAGCTGGTCCTGCCGGTAGGCCGACGTCTTCTCGTGGTTGGCGAACGTCGTCCAGGCGTCCGTCCAGCGCGTCGCCTCGGCCAGGCACAGCGTGCTCACGTAGGTCGCGAACGACTCGTTGAGCCACAGATCGTCCCACCAGCGCATGGTCACCAGATCGCCGAACCACATGTGCGCCATCTCGTGCAGGATCGTCTCGGCGCGCCGCTCGTAGGCCGCGTCGGTCATCTTGGACCGGAAGACGTAGTCCTCGAGGAAGGTGACGCAGCCGGCGTTCTCCATCGCTCCGGCGTTGAACTCCGGGACGAAAAGCTGGTCGTACTTGTCGAAGGCGTAGCGGTAACCGAAGGCCCGGTGGAAGAAGTCGAACCCCTGCCGGGTGACCTCGACGATCGCGTCGACGTCGAGATGCTCGGCCAGCGAGGCGCGGCAGTAGATACCCAGATCGATGCCGTCGTGCTCGGCGGTCGCCTGGTGATAGGGCCCGGCTACAAGCGCGGTGATGTACGGCGAAATGCGCGGCGTCGTCGCGAACCGCACCCGGTCCGCACCGCCGGGAGCCTCCTCGGTGCTGATGGCGCGCCCGTTGGATACGACCTTCCAGTCCGCCGGCGCCGTCACCGTCAGGGTGAAGGTCGCCTTCAGGTCGGGCTGGTCGAAGCAGGCATACATCCGCTTCGCGTCCGCGGTCTCGAACTGGGTGTAGAGGTAGACCGAGCCGTCGACCGGGTCGACGAAGCGGTGCAGGCCTTCACCGGTGTTGGTGTAAAGGAGGTCGGCGTCGACGACGAGGGTGTTGTCGCCCGCCAGATCGGTCAGTGCGATGCCCCGGTCCTGGGCGTAGTCCGACACGTCGACCGGCGCACCGTTGAGGGTGACCTCGTGGAATCCGTCGGCGATCACGTCGATGAAGGTCGACGAGGCAGGCCCGCGGCAGCCGAACTCCACCGTCGTCCGGGACCGGAAAGTCCGCTCCCCGGGCTTCCCGCCCCCGTCGGTGAGATCGAGTTCCACCTCGTAGGACGAGACGTCGAGCAGCGCAGCCCTGGCCTGGGCGTCGACACGGGTCAGGTTGGGCACGGGCACAGCGGGTACTCCCTCAGACGGACACGGTGACCGTTCGGGGGACGGTCGGATGGGTCGTCGTTGCAGTCTGTCACGCGGAGTCGCCGGCGGCACCGCGGGAATGCGGGACGGTCCCGGCGTGCTAATGCGTGAGAGAGTTAGCTGTCCTCAAACAAGGAGGAATGCGGTGAGTGAGCGCACCCCGGTCGATTTCTGGTTCGACCCGGCCTGCCCCTGGGCCTGGATCACGTCCCGATGGGTTCTCGAGGCCGAAAAGGTCCGCGACATCGACGTGACCTTCCACGTGATGTCCCTCGCGGTGCTCAACGAGGATCGCGCGGACCTGTCCGACGAATACCGCGAAGGCCTGAAGAAGGCCTGGGGAGCGGTACGGGTCTGCATGGCGGCGCAGCAGAAGTTCGGCTCGGACGCGCTCCGGCCGCTCTACACCGCCATCGGCACCAAGTTCCACAACGAGAAGGCCGAGCGCACCAAGGAGACCGTGGTCGCCGCGCTCGCCGACGCCGGGCTGCCGGCCGAGCTGGCCGAGGCCTGGGATTCGGTGCAGTACGACGACGAAATCCGCCGCTCCCACAAGGAGGGGATGGATCCGGTCGGCGAAGAGGTCGGGACCCCGGTCATCCACGTCGAGGGCATCGCCTACTTCGGTCCGGTGCTCTCGGTGATCCCGCGCGGCGAGGAGGCCGGCCGGATCTGGGACGGCGCGAAGGCGCTGGCCGGCTACCCGCACTTCTGGGAGCTCAAGCGCACCCGCACGGAGAAGCCCGACTTCAGCTGACCCGACCCCGGACCACCAGCCCCAGCCCCGACCCCGACCCCGACCCCCTTCCATGATCGTGATCGGATCCGTATGGCGTTTCGCGGCTTTTTCCGATCACGATCATGGGGTCGGGCGGGGCGGGGTGGGGGCGGGGCGGTCCTAGGCTGAGCCGACGACGACGTCGAGCCTGGAGGTAGCGGTGGGCGAGCACGAGGTGTCGGTGCAGCATCCCGATTCGCTGTACGTGGGCGGCCGGTGGGTCGCTTCTGGGTCCAGCGAGACGATCGCGGTGATCAACCCCACCACCGAGGCGGTGATCGCCTCGGTGCCGGCCGCCACCACTGCGGACGTCGACGCGGCCGTCGCCGCCGCGCGGGCCGCCTTCCCGGACTGGTCGGGCACCGAGCCCAGCGAACGCGCGACCTACCTCGGCAACCTCGCCGACGCCCTCAAGTCGCGGCAGGAGGAGATCGCCCACACCATCTCGACCGAGATGGGGGCGCCCAGCAAGCTGGCGCTGGCGGTGCAGACCGGGCTGCCACACAGCGTGCTCACGTCGTACGCCGAGTTGCTGCCCGGCATCTCCTTCGAGGAGACCATCGGCAACTCGCTGGTCATCACCGAGCCGGTCGGCGTGGTCGCCGCAATCACGCCGTGGAACTACCCGCTGCACCAGGCCGTGGCCAAGGTCGCCGGCGCACTCGCGGCGGGCTGCACCGTCGTACTCAAGCCGAGTGAGGTCGCCCCGTTCGCGTCCTATCACCTCGCCGAGCTGGCCGACGCCGTCGGCCTGCCACCCGGCGTGCTCAACATCGTCACCGGCACCGGACCCGACGTCGGGGAGTGCCTCGCCGCCCACCCCGGCGTCGACATGGTCTCCTTCACCGGGTCGACCAGGGCCGGGCGCCGGGTGAGCGCGCTCGCCGCCGGGACGGTGAAGCGGGTCGCCCTCGAACTCGGCGGCAAGTCGGCCAACGTGATCCTGCCCGACGCCGACCTGGCCAAGGCCGTGAAGGTCGGTGTGGCCAACTGCTATCTCAACGGCGGCCAGACCTGTACGGCGTGGACCAGGATGCTGGTGCCGGCCGACCGGCACGACGAGATCGTCGACCTGGCTGTCGCCGCGGCCGGTTCCTACCGGGTCGGCGACCCGTTCGACGACGGGGTCCGGATCGGGCCGATGGCCTCGGCGGCCCAACGCGAGCGGGTGCGCGGCTACGTCGCGCGCGGAATCGACGACGGCGCCCGGCTGGCCGCCGGCGGAGCCGAGGCGCCGGAGGGGTTCGATCGCGGCTACTTCGTGCAGCCGACCGTCTTCGCCGGCGTACGCCGGGACATCACGATCGCCCGGGAGGAGATCTTCGGCCCGGTGCTGTCGATCCTCCCGTACGCCGACGAGGACGAGGCCGTCGAGATCGCCAACGACACCGACTACGGCCTGGCGGGCGCGGTCTGGTCGGCCGACCAGGAGCGTGCGGTCGCGGTGGCCCGGCGGATGCGGACCGGGCAGGTCGACGTCAACGGCGGCCGGTTCAACCCGCTGGCGCCGTTCGGCGGCTACAAGCAGTCCGGAAACGGCCGCGAACTCGGCCGCTACGGGCTGCAGGAGTTCTGCGAGGTCAAGTCCCTGCAGCTGTAGGCCGCGAGTCGGCTCAGCCCTCTGCGGCGGTCGTCGCCGGATCGTCGAGCTGGTGGTACGCGCGGGCGACGGCGGTCCGCGCGGCGGCCTCGGGGAACGGCAGCTCGGCCCACACCTCGTCGGCCGGCCGGCTCGCGGCGTGCGCCGCCCGCGCGAACATCGCGCTCTGCTCGAGATCGCCCGCCTGCTGCTCGACGTAGTCGCGGTCGACCACCGCACCGTGCCCGGGAACGAACACCGCGTGGCCCAGCGGGAGCATGCCCGCGACCGTCGCCGGCCAGTTCAGCGGGAACGAGTCGTCGAAGTCCGGCGGTGCGCCCTCCTCGACCAGATCGCCGGTGAAGATCACGTCGGAGTCGGGGATGACGACGACGATGTCCTGGTCGGTGTGCCCGCGGCCGAGAAAGCGCAGCTCCACCGGGCGGCCGCCGATGACCAGATCGGCGAACTCGGACAGCACCCGGTCGGCCGGGTCGATCACGACCTCGGTGAGCTCCGCGGCCAGATGGGCCCGGCCGTCCTGCTCGGCGCGTTGGCGGAGCAGCCGGCGCTGCCGCTCGCCATGCAGGCGCAGCTCGGCGGCGCACCGCTCGTGCGCCCAGATCTCGGCCGGGCGGAAGACGTTGTTGCCGAAGCAGTGATCGAAGTGGCCGTGCGTGTTGACCACGGTCCACGGGTCGGGGGTGATGGTGCGGATCGCCTCGACGAGCTCCCGGGCCTGACCGTGGGTCGCCCGGGTGTCGATCACCAGGCAGCCGCCGTCGCCGACCACGAGCCCGACGTTCACGTCGAAGGACTGATGGCGTCGGACGAAGACGTTGGCCCCGACCTCCCGCCACTGCTCCGGCATGATCACGACGTTACGCGCCCGGGCGTGCCGGAGGCCCCACGTCGCCCACGGTGACGCCGTCTCCTGGGACACTTCGTCAATGCGCGTCTACCTCGGTTCCGACCATGCCGGCTTCGCCCTGAAGTCCCAGCTATTGCAACGGCTTCCGGAGCTCGGCTATGACCCGGTCGACTGCGGTCCGGCGACCTACCGCGACGGCGACGACTACCCGCCGTACTGCCTGGCGACCGCCACCCGGGTGATCGCCGACCCGGGCAGCCTCGGGGTCGTGATCGGGGGGTCGGGCAATGGCGAACAGATCGCGGCCAACAAGGTGGGCGGCATCCGGGCGATCCTGGCGTGGAGTGACGAGACGGCGCGGCTCGGCCGGGAGCACAACGACGCCCATGTCGTGAGCATCGGAGCCCGCATGCAGCCGGACGAGGACGCCATGCGGTACGTCGAGATCTTCCTGGCCACGTCGTTCAGCGGCGAGCCGCGCCACCTGCGGCGGATCGAGCAGGTCGAGGACTACGAGGGGTCGGGCGAGGTTCCCGACCCGGTCTGATCCGGTCCGTTCGCCGGGGGGCCGGGCTGAGCCGGTCCGGTGTCGTCCGGAGCGACGTAGTTGCGGTGCACGATGACCAGGTCTCGTTCGGCAGCGGCGAGGTCGGCGGGCGTCGGCCGGCTCGCGTCGCGGGCCCGCATCGCCGCCGTGACCCCGAGCTGGGTCGGGCCGGCACCCACCAGCCCGCGCAGCCCACGCTCGGTCCGGTCGGCGCCGCGCCGGGCGCGACGGCCCGCTGGGGCGGGGGAGGCGGCCGGTTCCGGCGGCGCTGTCGGGTCCGGCGACGCTGTCGGTTCCGGCGACGCGGTCGCGTCGGGCGGGTGCGGCGCCGGGGTGTCCTGGCGCTTGCGGCTGCGTAGCCGCCGGCGGGCCGTCGGCTCCTCGGCCATCCTCAGAACACCTCCGGGCACCATGGCTCACGGGCCCCGGCGAACGCCTGCGACGCCGCGAGCAGGGCACCGGGACGGCGCTCCCGCACCCGACCGGCGGCGGCCAGCGTCTGCAGGGTCGTGCCGCCGAGGTAGGCGGCACCGAGGTCGACCGCCGCCAGCTCCAGGTCCGGGGCGTCCTTGGTCGGCGTGCAGGCCGCGCCCTGCGGACCGGCCGACAGGCGCAGGCGGCCGCTGTTCCAGGGGCAGAAGTCGTCGGTGACGTCGAGAACGACGTCGACGTCGGTCGCGTAGCGGCGCGCGGACAGCGCCCGGTCGACGTCGACGAGCCGCACCCACAGCCCGGCGCTGACACTGAGCTGCACGGCGTTGGGATCGGTGACGATGTGCTGCAGGGGCTCGTCGACGGGCACGATCCGCTTGACGACGCGGCGGATCAGGTCGAGGTCGAGGATGAACCGCCAGGTCGCGGCGTAGGCCTGCGGCGTGGTCGCGGTGAGCTCCTGCACCTGCACCACGCTCTGGTTGCCGGCGTCGCCCCACTCCTCCTTGATGCGGTAGACGACGTAGCCGGCGACGGCGCCTTCGGCCTGCTCATAGATCGCGCAGCGGAGCGCGGTCGCCCCGCTGCGGGCGTGGCTCGGGTCGTAGAGCCGGTGGTCCCACCAGCGTCCTGGTCGGTCCAGCCAGCCGTTCTGCCCGGTGCGGACGGCGTCGTAGATTGACGCCAGGTGCGGCCGGGCCTCGTCGAGGCTCACCATGCGCATCCGGCCGGCGCCGTCGTCGGCGTCGCGGGGCACGGTCAGGGATTGCGTGTCGCCGGTGAACCGGGCCCGCCGGGCGGCGAGCCCGTAGCCGAACCGCCCGTAGATAGTGCCCTCCGACGCCCACAGGGCGGCCACCGGCTCGCGACCCTCGTCGTGCAGCTCGGTCAGCTGGCGGCGCATCATCGACCGGAGGATGCCCTGCCGGCGGTGGGTCGGGGAGACGGAGACCATGGTGACCGCCGCGACCGGGAGCTCACCGCCCGGCACCGTCATCCGGCGGCTGAATATCGCGGCGGTCGAGACGACCCGCTTGTCGGCGAAGGTCGCCAGGCTCCGGTCGGGCTCGAAGACCCATCGATCGGCCTCGAGGTCGTCGTCGCGCAGGTCACCGCCGAACGTCTGATACATCGAGTGGCCGAACGCCGGGAACTCGTCGGCGTCGATGGGGCGAAGGTCAAGGCTGTCATCCACGCCCCTGTGTCTACCCTGCCGCGCCGACAGCCGCGACAGACTATCGACGAAATTCGGCCACTCGGCGCGCACGGCATGAACCGGTCGGGCGGTTGGCGCGAAGACAGGGTGTGATCCATCCGTCATCGGTACATTCCGTTCGATCCCCTCAGGAGGTCGCGATGGCACACCCCGAACATCCAGACCAGGCCCGACCGGTCACCGGGAGCGGCGACACCACCGATTCGGGCGGGGTGCCGCGCCGTTCGGTGCTGAAGGGCGCCGCTGGCGCCGGACTGGCCGTCGCCGCCGCAGGCGTCGTCATCGACGCCTCTCCGGCAGCCGCGTCCCGACGCGCGCCGTCCGCGCACGAGCCGGTCGTCGCGCACGTCCGCAATGCCCGCACCGGTGAGATCGAGGTCTTCTCCGGCGAGCACCAGGTCACCGTGCACGACCGCGACCTGGCCGCCCGCCTGCTCGAGATCGCCGACTGAACCGACCGCACCGCCGCACGACCGCGCCGCAGCGCCGCACTGATCCCGGCTGCCGCCGCGCACCCTTGTCACTTCCAGCATGTGAGGTTCAGGCATGTCCTCTCACCGTGAAGCACCGGAAATCTCGAAGGACCCGGTCGCCGACAACACCGACGTCTACGCGTTCGTCAGCCCGGACAACCCCGACACCGTCACCCTCATCGCCAACTACATCGGGCTGCAGGGCCCGGCCGGCGGTCCGAACTTCTACGAGTTCGGCGACGACGTCCTGTACTCCATCAACGTCGACAACAACGGCGACGGGAAGTCCGACGTCTCCTACCAGTTCCGCTTCAACACGAAGGTCCGCAACGAGGAGACGTTCCTCTACAACGTCGGACCCATCGCCTCGCTGTCGGACAAGAACTGGAACCGGCGCCAGTTCTACACGCTGACCCGGGTGGACCGGCACGGCCGGCACGTACTCGGCCGGGGCCTGGCCTGCCCGCCCTGCAACATCGGCCCACTGTCGACGCCGAACTACGCCGGCCTGGCGCAGGCGGCCGTGCACAACCTGGCCGGCCACATCAAGGTCTTCGCCGGGCAGCGCGCGGAAGGCTTCTACGTCGACCTCGGCTCGGTGTTCGACCTGCTCGACCTGCGGCCGTTCCAGCAGCTGCACGTGGGCTCCATGCTCGGCGCCGAGCCGGGCGTGAACGCCACGAAGAACCTCAACGTGCACAGCATCGCGATCCAGGTGCCCAAGAGCGACCTGACCGGATGGGGGACACCGACCGATCCCGCCGACCGGCGTTCCGTGGTCGGCGTCTACGCCACCGCCAGCCGGAACCGCGTCACCGTGCGGCACAACGGGCAGGGCGAGAACGTCGACCTCGGGCCGTTCGTGCAGGTCTCCCGGCTGGGCAACCCGCTGTTCAACGAGGTCATCGTGCCGCTCGGCGACAAGGACCGGTGGAACGCGGTGACCCCCGACAAGGACGCGCAGTTCGCCAAGTACGTCGCCCATCCCGAGGTCTCCGGGCTGCTGCCGGGCCTGTATCCGGGTGTCTTCCCCAACCTCGCCAAGCTCAACGCCAGCAAGAAGCCGCGGGCCGACCTGCTCGCGATCCTGCTCACCGGGATCCCGTCCGGGCTGATCGCCGGGTTCCAGAACTTCACCGGCACGCACCAGGCGGATCTGCTCCGGCTGAACATGGCGATCCCGCCCGCGGCGAAGCCCAACATCGACGGGCTGCTGGGCGGCGACCTCGCCGGGTTCCCGAACGGCCGCCGGGTCGCCGACGACGTCGTCGCGATCGAGTTGCGCGCGCTGGCCGGTGCGACGTATCCGCTCGTCGACAAGTCGTTCACGCCGGACGGGGCCGCATCGGTCGTCGACGACGGGGTCACCCCGGCCGACCTCGACATCCCCTACCTGTCGCACTTCCCCTACCTCGGCGTACCCCATAGCGGGTTCCGCACGCCGTCGTCCTGACCGCCGCCGACCGGAGGCCGATCATGACCGAGATCCAGCAGAGTCCCGAGGCCGGCGCGGTGCTCGACATCGGGGGCGACACGGGGGCGTTGCTGCTGCACGTCGACGCCGACCGGGACGAGGAGGAGATCCACGTCAGTCCGCTCACCGACCTGGACCACCGCACGCACACCGTGGTCCGGGCGCATCGCACCCCGAACGACGCGACGGTCCACTCCGCCCTCTTCCCCGCGCTGCAGGCCGGGCGGTACCGCATCGTCGGCGGTGACGACACGATCCTCGAGATCCACGGCGGCGAGGTGACCCAGCACTCGCTGCGCCGCGCCTAGGGGAGCGCGGTCAGCGCGGCCTCGGGGCCGGTTCCGGGCGGTGGACGCCGCGGGGCCGGTACCCGAGCGCCTCGCTGTCCCCGACCAGGTCGGCGAGCAGCCACACGATCGCCAGCCACATCTCGGTGCCCTGCAGGCCCGGCGTACGGGCCGGATCCGAGCCGGACTCGAGAGCGAAGCTGAAGCCGGCGCCGTCCTGCCACCGGGTCAGGACCCGGTCGAGCTGACACCGGGCCCAGGCCTGCACCTCCGCGCGCCGGTGGTCGGTCTGCTTGCCGGCGAGCCACAACGGGTGGACGACGTCGAGGACGTCGCACGCCGTCCCCCGGTGGTCGCCGAAGTAGCGCTCGTCGCGGACGTGGCGCAGCACCGTGTCGATCGCCGTGTCGGGATAGGGGAGCGGCACCCCGAACTGCGCGAACGTCCCCCTGGTGAGCCGGTAGAACCCGTTGACGACCTGCTGCCAGCCGAATCGGTCGGTGGGCCGACCCCACATGCCGTGCCACCGGTCGGCGTTGAGCAGCAGCCAGCCGAGCAGCGTGTCGATGGTGCCGGGGGTCTGGAAGTCGGCCAGGTTGCGGTAGAGACCGGTGGCGAAGCAGTCGATCCAGCCGCCCGCCGACCACACCGTGTCGTGCCACGGCAGTCGCTCGAGCCGCGCCACCAGTGCGTCGGAGTCGATGTCGGAGACCGCGCTGATCGGATGCGGGAACCGCGCGCCGAGCAGGTCGAGCGCATAGCCGACCGCGAGAATGTGGTACGGCGCAGGCCCCTCGGTGACCGAGGGCGGGCCGCCGCCGATCTCGGGGACCAGGCCGGTCGCCGGGTCCTGCATCGACTGCAGGAAAGGCACCAGCGACGACGCCGGCGCCTGCGGGGGTGTCGAGCCGGTGAGCAGATCGGCGATCTCGACGGCGTCGCACCAGGCGCGCACGGTCGGCGCCGCCCCCGGCCGGTCGACGAAGCGGCCGTCGGCACCGTCGTCCTCCCAGCAGCGGGCCAGTACGGCGCCGACGTCGGACCGGGCATGTTCGGCGAAGGCCTCCAGCCGGCCGGTGAGATCGGCGGTCGCCGGGCGCCGGGCGATCCGGCGGTCGCGGATGACCCGGGCCGGGTTGCCGGCCACGACCGCCCACGCCGGGACGTCCTTGGTGACCACCGCCCCGGCGCCGATGACGGCGTGCGACCCGACCGAGACGCCGTCGAGGACCACGGCGTGCGAGCCGATCCAGACGTCGTCGCCGACGACGATGCCGCGGGAGGTGACCGGCTGCTGGTAGACCGGGCGATCCGGCTCGAAGGAGTGGTTGAAGCCGAGCAGCGAGGAGTGCGCGCCGATGCGCACGCCGTCGCCCACCCGGACGTTGCCCCGGGCGGTCGCGTAGGGGTTGAGCGTCGAGTGCGCGCCCATCGTCACCTCGTCGGTGACGTAGGTGTGCGCGGCGAGGTAGGAGTCGTCGCCGACGACGAGCCGGCGGGGGAGGACCCCGGCGTACGGCGAGATGAAGACGCGCTCGCCGAGCTTGACGTCGGCACCCTCGGCCAGCCGGTTCTGCAGCTCCAGCTGCGCCGCCTGCTCCTCCTCGGTGGCGGACTTCCAGAACAGCCACGGACACAGGTCGTATCGGGTGGGGCTCGACATGGCCCCAGCGTTGCGAACCGGGCCACGCATGTCCAGTTCGGTCGGCGGCTATGCCTTGCGGCCGTCCGGGACGTGAAGTGCCGGGAGGGGCGCGCCGGTGACCCACTCGAGCAGCAGGTCGGCGAGCGCGGGGTTGCGCGCGAGGACCGGGCCGTGCAGGTAGCTGCCGAGCACCCGGCGCTGCACCGCACCGTCCACGGCCCGGCCGGCACCGTTTCCGGTGCCCTGGAGGACCGTCCCGAGCGGCCTGGCGTCGCGCCCGAGGGTCGTCGCTCCCTGGTGATTCTCGAAGCCGGTCAACGCATCCGGCAGCAGCGCCGGATCGGGGAGCACGGTGATGTCGCCGACGATGCGCCGCCGCCGGGCGACGGTCGTCACGTCGAGCAGGCCGAGCCCCTCGTAGCGTTCACCCCGGGGGCCGGCGAACCACCGGCCGAGGACCTGCAGCCCGGCGCACACCGCCAACACGACCGCGCCGCGGTCGACCGCGCGGGACAGCGCCGGGTTGCTGCGCAACCTGTCGGCCGCGAGCACCTGGGCCTGGTCCTCGCCGCCGCCGATGACGTAGACATCGCATTCCGCGGGCACCGGGTCGTCGACCCCGATCCGCTCGATCTGCGTGGCGAGGCCACGCCATCGCAGCCGCCGCTCGAGGACCACCGCGTTTCCGTTGTCGCCGTAGGTCCCGAGGATGTCGGGGAAGAGCACCCCGATGCGGACCGCCGAATCAGGCGGCACGATCGAGCGCCCGGGCGGCGTCCCGGAACGCCGTGTAATTCGCGACCAGGACCGCCGGGCCGGGTCGGAGACCGTCCAGTGCGCGCCGCGGATCGGCGACGGTGTGATGGTCGACCTCGGCGTAGAGCAGCCGGGTGGCGACCTCGTCGGCCCGGTCGCCGCAGGCGACCAGGTGCCGGCCGCGTAGCCGTTCGAACGGCACGTCCCACAGCCAGGAGACGTCGCGCCCGTCGGCCTCCCGGCTGTTGACGGCGACCACGACCGGACCGGGCAGGTCGTCGAGCAGGGTCAGCGTCTCGGCGAACCCGGCGGGGTTCTTCGCCAGGAGCAGCCGCACCGCACGCCCACGCCGGTCCACCGTCCGGTAGCGGCCGTTGACCTCCGCGACGTCGCCGATCGCCGCGAGCGCGGCCTCCGCATCGACACCGAGTGCGCACGCGGTGGCCAGGGCCATGACGGCGTTGGCCCGGTTGGCACGACCGGGGAGCGCCAGGTCCAGCGGTAGCCGGCGGTCGTCCGGGGTGAGCACCTTGTCCTCGTCCAGCGCCCACCCGGCGACGGGCCGGCTCAGTCCGCAGGTGCACGACCACGAGCCGTCGTACCACCGGACCGGTTCGGCGCAGCGCGGGCAGATCCGGCCGTCCTGGTCCCAGGGCGCGCCGGCCCCGACCCACAGCGTGCGGGGGGCGTCCCAGGCCGCCGAGGTGACGAGTACGTCGTCGGCATTGGCGACCACGAGGGTGGTCGGTGGCCCGGCGAGGGCCCGCCGCAGCCGTGCCTCGAGCCGGTGCACCTCACCGACCCGGTCGAGTTGGTCCCGGCTCAGGTTGAGCAGGACGACGGCGGCCGGATCGACCGCGTCGACGACCTGCGGCAGGTGCGGCTCGTCCACCTCGAGTACGGCGACCGGCGCCTGCCGGTCACGGCTCAGCGCAGCGACCAGACCGTCGGGCATGTTGGCGCCGGAGCGGTTGGCGGCGACCCGTCCGCCGGTCGCGAACGCCGCGGCCAGCAGGTGGGAGGTCGTGGTCTTGCCGTTGGTGCCCGAGACGAGTACGACGAGCCGGTTGCGGGCGAGCTTGCGCAGTGCGTCGGGATCGATGGCGAGGGTGACCCGCCCGCTGATGATCACTCCGCGGCCGCGGCGGGCCAGCCTCGAGAGTTTCCCCGCGAACGCACCGGCGGCGACGGCGAGGGAGAGCCGTATCTGCATCACACTGTCCAGGCTCGCTCGGGCAAGGTAAGCGCACGGTAAACGGACAGCGAGCGGTCACATCCGGTGCTTCGCCGCTCACCCCTCGTCCGGGCCGTCTCCTGCGGTGTCGTGCGCGCGCAGCAGCAGGGTGAACCGCGGGGGCGTCGCATTGCTCAGCTCCAGCCGGCCTCCTTCCGCCTCGGCCAGGGTGCGCGCGAGCGCCAGGCCGATGCCGTGTCCGGAGTCGGCACGGGTGCGGCGGAGGAAGATCGCCTCGGTGTCGCCGGTGATCCCGCGGCCTTCGTCGCCCACATCGACCGCGACCGCGTTCGCCGCGTCCCGCACCGTGATCCGCACGGTGCCGGCGCCGTGCCGGACGGCGTTGTCGACCAGCACCGCCAGCACCTGGCGGATCGCGGCCGGCGAGGCCTGCGCCGCGGCCACGCCGTCCTCGGCCGACGTCTCGATCGTGCGGCCGGCGGCGGTGAGCAGGGGAGTCGCAGTCCGGCGTACCTCCTGCACGACCGCGGCGACGTCGACGGTCCCGCGGCTGCCCGTGGTGTCGCGGGCCAGCGTGAGCAGGTCGTCGACGGTGCGCGAGACCCGGTCCGCGCCGTCGATGGCCGACCCGATCGCGGGGCGCAACTCGTCGTCGGGGCCGGACAGCGCGGTCTCCAGACCGAGCCGCAGCCCGGTGAGTGGCGTCCGGAGCTGATGCGAGGCGTCGGCGGAGAACGCGCGTTCGCGGGCCACGAGTTCCCCGAGGCGTTGGGCGGTCGTGTTGACCGCGCCGGCGACCGCGTCGATCTCGGGGATCGCCGTCGCCCCGGCGCGGGCACTGAAGTCGCCCTCGCCGAGCCGCTGGGCGGCCGCGGCGACGTCCTCCAGCGGCGCGGCCAGCCGGCGGGCCTGCCGCCGGGCGAGCAGCCAGGTCAGTCCGATGGCCACGCAGCCGAGGCCGAACATCAGCAGCCAGGTGATCGCCGTACGCCGGTTGACCTCGCTGGTCGGGGTGCCGACCCGGATCACGCCGACGACACGTCCGCCGTCGCTGATCGGTACGGCGACCAGCAGCTCGCTGTCGGCCTGCCCGTTGGCGACGGTGCCGCGCAATGCGCTGCGGACCACGGCGTCCGCGCGGGCCGGCCCGGTGCCCCGGGTCCGCTGCCCGGCGTCGTCGTACAACCCGACGGGCGTCGTGCGGGACCCGTGCGGCAGCGCCTGGCGGTTCCGGCCGCGGACGACGTCGGCCGACACGGTGATCGCGGCGCGGTCGGCGAGCCGCTCGAGCTCGTGGCGTTCGTCGTTGCGGTAGTTGTGCGCGGCGGCGATCGCCAGCGGAAGGCCGAACAGTGTCGTGGCCAGCGTGGCCGCCGTCACCGCGAGCAGGACGATCCGGTGCCGCAGGCCGACCTTCCGCCGCGGCGTCAGCCGGCCGGCGCGATCAGCGGCCGGCGGGGTCGTCGAGCCGGTAGCCGAAGCCACGGAGCGTCACAATCGTCGGTGGGCGCGAGCCCGGGTTCTGCTCCGCGGCGGTCGCGAGCCTGCGGCGCAGGGTCGCGACGTGCACGTCGAGCGTCTTGGTCGATCCGGTCCAGTGCGCGTCCCACACGTCGGCCATCAGCGCCTCCCGGCTGACGGCGACCCCGGGTTCCGAGGCGAGCCGGGCGAGCAGGTCGAACTCCTTGGTACGCAACGGGATCGCCGTGCCGTGCAGGGTGCAGCGGCGCGCGGCGGTGTCGATCTGCAGGTCGCCGGTGAGCAGTGTGTCGGACAGGGCGGACATGGTCGGTCCGCGCCGCAGGTGGGCCCGGATCCGGGCGAGCAGTTCCGTCGAGCGGAACGGCTTCGTCAGGTAGTCGTCGGCGCCCGCCTCGAGTCCGACGACGACGTCCATCTCGTCCTGCCGCGCGGTCAGCATGACGACGACGGACGACGACTGCGCGCTGCGCAGCTGTCGGCACACCTCGACGCCGTCGAGGTCGGGCAGGCCGAGATCGAGCAGCACCAGGTCCGGCGGGTCGACGGCGTCGCCGACCGCCGCGACCGCGTCGACCCCGGTCCCAGCGGTCGCGACGCGCCACCCCTGGGCGCGCAGCACCGCGGCCAGGGCGTCGCGTACCGCGGCCATGTCCTCGACGAGCAGCACCTTCATCAGCTCAAAGGTTCCTCAAGTTCCGCGGCCGTGGTCTGGGCCACGTCGTTCACGTCTTCCTAACCTCACCGCACTCGATGAGACCTGCGCCACCCGAGGAGACACCGATGTCGACGATCGCCGACGCCCCGCCCGAGACGCCCCCGCCGAGCGGTCACCGCGGCGGGATCCTCAAGCAGCTGTGGTTCTGGGTGCTGGTGGCGATCGTCGCGGGCATCGTCGTCGGGCTGGCCGCCCCGGGCTTCGCCAAGGAGCTCAAGTGGCTCGCCGACGCGTTCATCCAGCTCATCAAG
>DASXJE010000104.1 GCA_036497565.1 Mycobacteriales bacterium | reverse complement strand
TATTGCAGCTATCCCCAAACGGCCGGTGATCTCGTCTCAGTGATCCACGAAGGTGACTTCTACGGCACCGATCGCGAACGACGCAACGACCCCATGCAGAACGACCTGATGCGCCCGATCGGATGTACACATAGCATGATCATGTCGATGCCGGCGCCGGCCGGCCAGATGCGTCGATTGCTCTTCTGGCGCACTTCCGGTCCAGGTTTCGGCGAGCGGGACCGCCAGGTCGTGGCACTCCTGCGCCCGCACCTCTACGAGATCTGGTTGGGCGCCGAACGTCGGCGTAGCAACGTGCCCCGCCTCACCGCCCGGGAATGGGAGGTATTGCGGCTCTCCGCGGCCGGCCTCGGCAACGCGGAAATCGCGGGTCAACTTGTCATCTCGGTGGGGACGGTCCGTAAGCACATCGAGCACATTTTGAGCCGGCTCGGTGTGCACAACCGAAATCTGGCGGCAGCAATCGCTCTGCCGCACGACCCACATCTATGCCAGCAAGTCGGCCCCGGCACCGGCGCCAATCGTAGCCCGCGGTAAGCCGCTGCAGCCGTACGGTCAGCGCTTCTTCGCGGCTTGTTTCCGGGGAGTGGTGGCCTTCGACGCCTTCTGCGCGGGCCGCTTCTTGGCTGGCTTCTTGGCCGGTTTCTTGGCTGGTGCCGGCTTTTCGCGGAACAGTCCGGCGATGCCTTCGGCGACGTTCTCCGCGGCTGCCTTCACCGGCTTAGCCGCGTCGGCTACCGAGGCGAGGGCTGGTTTCGTGGCCACCGTCTGATCGTCGAAGGACGCGTCGGCCGCGCTTTTGCGGATGGACTTGATGCCGTTGAGCGCGGCTGCTTTGGTCTTGTAGGTCTCGCCGGAGGCTAGGACACGCCCGTTGGAGGAGCGCAGATCGACGCGAAACCGACCGGCGGCGTTGCGGGTGAGTACGAACTTTGCTGACATGGCTGGTCCTCTAATCGGTACCCGTCTTCACACCCTAGAGCAGCTCCGCGCCAGATGAGTAGCTGCTTGACGTAACGGTGGTGATCCGCACCCCGGCCGCTTGTGCACATGGTGCTCAGAAGTGCAGCGACGACGATGCCTCCACGGGCCGTTGCAGTAGAGCGTCAAGCGCGTGGGCAGCAGCGCGGGATGCCGTGACCAGACCGGCCTCAAGAAGTGTGATCGTGCGCGTGCTGCCGAGGAAGATGGCCGCGAGTTCTTTCGCGTCCAACGTGACGTCGGCCGGCCGCGATGTCGTGTCGACGTGTGCGTGACTGTCCGAAGCACGGACGAGCCACTTGCCGGCGGCCGTCCCTGTCTGGTCGATGACTTCGATCGCCAGTTCTGAAGCGGGACCGGTGTAGCCCCGTAGCTTCAGCGCTCTGGCCGGATCCAGGATGCGAAGCGAGAGCCCGTCAGTTAGACCCGTAACCCGCCAAGCCGCGCGGTCTGTGAGCATCCACGGAAGCGGGTCGTCGAGACGAACGTCGGTCGCGGACACCGTTGTGGCAATCCCGGTGGACGCGACCGTCTGCCAGAGGGCCGCATGGGCGTCGGTCGTGGCGTACGTCTCCGAACGAACCTCCAGGACCTGCGCTTGAGGGGTCCACCCTTGGAACGCGTAAGTCAATACGCCGTCGATCTTCCCTCCCTCATCCGCGTGGATGAGACAGCGGTCTGCGTCGCCCACGTCCCGAGGTGCGTGCCCTGCGGGTGGGTCGGTGAGGCCCAGGGCTCCAAAGCTGAACGGGCCCGAGGATGTCGCAACGATGCGGGCCATGTCGTCCGCACGTCGCGGGTCGACGTCGTGCACCGTCCCGGCCGGACGACTCCGCAGGCTGAACCGGGAACAGTCGAGTTCCACTGACATGGAACGGATGGCCGGGGCAAATCCGAAGCGGGCGTAGAGCGCGGGATGTGCGGCATGGAGCGCCATGAGCGGAACACCGGCATTGAATGCATCCGTCGCAACCGCTCGCATGAGTCGACGCATCAGGCCCCAGCCTTGGTGCGTCGGGCGGACGGTGACGTCCGCGATGAGGGTGCACGGGATGTCGGCCGGTCCTGCCGCGTCGAGCCCCGCCTCGAATGTGGCCAAGGTGGCAACCGGAATCTCAGGATCCAAGGCGGCGTCCGGTCGCGGACTGAGATCGTAGATGGCGTGCAGTGTGCGTCTCTCGTACTGCCACGCGGCTGCAATGGCGCCGAGCCGGTCGGCCGGCGGTACCGGCTGGAGAAATCCGTTGAACCGAGAAATCATCCAGGATCTTGTTTGCGGGTCCGGGCCCTCATCGGTACATCGGGCCGGGAAGTTGCGATATTGCACTGCGCAATCCTGACTCACGTCAGCGTGGGCGCGAGCGAGTGGACGTCTTGCGGTCGGCCCGCTGAGCGAGCTGACTCCAGCGCCGCGGCCATGATCTCAACGGACCGGACACCAGCCACCGCGTCGGCGTGGATTGCGGCTCGTCCTCGGACGGAGTCGACGAAGTTCTCGATCATGTCGGCATCCATGTCGGACCCGTAAGTCCACCACTGAGGACCGCTGTCAGCGTGGCCGGCCACATGGAGATTGAAGGGGGCGATACGCAGCCGCCCCGTCGTACCGATGACGTCGAGCGTGAGGCCGCCCCACGTCGGAGCCGTTCGGGGCTGGCTCCACGAACAGTCGACGCTCGCTATGACACCGTGGTCGTACTCGGTGGTGACGATTCCGCCCGTCTCGACTTCTGTGGACGGTTCCTGCTCCAAGATGCGGTTGGTGACCGCGCGTACTCGCACCGCCGGTCGGCCAAGGAGGCCGTCGATCAGGTCTGTGCAATGCACCAGGTGGTCTGCGAGGGCGCCGCCTCCAGACCATTCCGGTTGAGTCAGCCATTCTGCGTCTCGCGGCAGCATGCCGTTGTTCGTGCCAAGGACCGACAGCAGTGTTCCCAGCGCGCCGGCCTCGACCCGGGCCTTGAGGTGTCGGTACGCCGGGGACTGACGAACAGGGTGGGCGATCCCGAGGACCAGCCCGGCTGCGTCGGCCGCGCGCCACATCTCCACGGCGTCGGCGGGGGTCGTGGCCATCGGCTTCTCGCAGAGCACGTGGCAACCCTGGGCGAGCGCTGCCATGACGTCGTCGTGGTGGCGGGTGTTCTGCGAGCACACGACAACCGCATCCGAGCGGGCCAGGAGTTCAGTCGGGTTCTCGACCCAGGTCGCCCCGGTCGCGTCAGCGAGTTGTCGGCCCCTGCCGGCTTGATCGCGAGGCGCGTCCGGGTCGCTGAACAGGACGGTGACGTCGGCGCCTGCGCCAATGTGTCGGAGGTATCCAACGGCATGTCCGTGGGCCGCCGACAGCACGCCAACTCGCAGAGGTGAGCTACTCACAGTGCGTCTCCGATCCGTTTCCGCCAGCGCATGAAGTCCACGGACTCACCGGTCCGGATCGACTCCCTGACCGCCTCGGCCAGGCCGACGGCCATGACTCCGTCCCACACGGACACCCGGCAAGGGCCATCGTCGAGAAGCGCGTGGGAGAACTCCCTTATCTGGGTGAAGTAGGGGCTCTCCTCCGCGGCCTCGGGGGGTAGATACGAGTGTTCCGCCCCGAGCCCGGGGATGTCCTCGAACACAGCGACCTCATCGGCAGGACTGCTCTCGACCCTGCCCGCACTGCCCGAGACGTCGAACGAGGGCCCGAAGGTGAACCCCGGGTTACCCCAGAACGATTGGATATGGGAAATGGCGCCGGTGTCATGGACCAGAGTCGCGTGGGCAACTACCTCTGGCGGAACCTGCCCATTCGACATGACGGGGTTCTGGACGGCATGAACGGTTCGTACCTCTCCGGCAAGCCATCTTGCCTGGTCCAGGTCGTGAACCATCAGGTCGAAGACGATCCCGCCGGACTGGGCCTCATCAAGGAACCAGGCACTGCTGGGCCTGGACCCTCCCCGTACGAAGCGCAGGATTGCCAGGTCGCCGAGCGCGCCGGCCGAGACTCCTCGGTGCACCGCCTCGTACTGGCCGAAGAACCTGACGACGTGTGCCGGCAGCACGTTCACGCCTCGGCGCTCGGCCTCCTGGGCAAGGTCGAGTGCGTCATCGAACGACAGCGCCATCGGCTTCTCGCAGACCACAGGGATGCCTTCCCGAACGGCAACCTCAGCCACCCCGGCATGGCTGGCCGACGAGGTACAGACGTCGACGACGTCGACGCTGCCGAGGAGGCTCTCCAACGTCGGCTGCACCCGGATCCCGTAGCGGTCAGCCAGGTCCTCCGCCCCCTGCAGTGCGTAGACCGACAGCTCCCAGCCAAGCCGCTTCCAGAACGGGATGTGCAGCGAGGTGATGCTGCCGGCCCCGACGATGCCGACGCGGCGTCCGCGCATCTGCGCCCCTTCGCTCCGAAACGTTTAGGTGCAGGACCATAGCGACAGCCATGACGGTCTGGATAGACCGGGGTCGGCAACGTAGGGTCTCACGGATGCGCACCATGAAGCCGCGAGTCACGATCGTGGACGTCGCCCGGGATGCCGGGGTCTCGATCGCGACCGTGTCGGCCGCGCTCAACAACCGATCGGGGGTCTCCGAGCCGACCCGGAAGCGGATTGTGGCGACGGCCGACCAGCTTGGCTGGTCTCCGTCGCTGCGCGGCCGAAGCCTCTCCCAGAAGCGCGCCTTCAATGTGGGACTGGTGATCCAGCGCAGTTCGTCGGTCATCGCCTCGGACCCGTTCTTCGCCGGATTCATCAGCGGTATCGAAGCGGTCCTCGAGGACGACGGGTATGCGCTCGTTCTCCAGGTCGCTCCGACGCGTGAACGTGCTGTCGAGCGTTATCGGCGCCTGGCCACGGACAACCGCGTGGACGGGGTCTTCCTCACGGACGTGTCTATCCCGGACAGCCGGTTCGACCTCGTGCGATCGCTCGGCATCCCGGCGGTGGCAATCAACGCGAGGCCAGGGTGGGACGGCATCTCCTCCGTTCGCCAATCCCACGAGCCTGGCATCAACGCCCTACTGGATCATCTCCTCGCGCTCGGTCACCGACGGATCGCCCACGTTTCCGGCCCCACGGACTACATCCACGCTCACGACCGTGAGTCGGCATGGCGTGACTTCCTGTCCGCCGCCCGGATCCGCCCCGGCGCCATGGTCGAGGGGGACTTCTCTCTCGCCGGCGGAAGCCGCGCTGCCGCCAACCTCCTACGGCGGCGGCCCCGGCCGACCGCCGTGTTCTGCGCGAACGACCTGATGGCCTTCGGCTTCATCGCCAAGGCGACGGAGATGGGCTTCTCGATCCCCGAGGACGTCTCCGTCGCGGGCTACGACGGCATCGACTTCGGGGCCTACGCTCGCCCGTCGCTGACCACTGTGACCACGGCCCCGCACTCGCTGGGAACGGAAGCGGCCCGAGCCCTCCTCGGCATGCTCAACGGCGAGCCTGCGGCACGGGTGGACACCGAGCCGACCAGCCTCATCGTTCGCGCGTCCACCGGCCCGGTGCCCTGAGCGGTCGACCCTCCTCGCCGAAACCTACCTCTTGGCGAACCCGAAACGTTTTGCTAGCCTCCGCTGGCCCAAAACGTTTCGGACCACCTCCGGAGGAACCATGGCAACAACCCCGTTCCGTGCACCGCGCCGGCTCGCGCTGGCAGGGGTTGGGCTCGCCGCCCTGCTGGTCACGGCAGCGTGTTCCGGAAGCGGAGGTGGATCCGCTCCGACGCCCAAGGGCAAAGCCAGCGGCAGTCTCAACATCCTCGTCTCGAGCGCGACGGGGTCGGACGCGGGCTTCAAGGCGGTCAACAAGGCGTTCATGGCGAAGTACCCGTCGGTGAAGGTCAACTTCTCCTCGGTGCCGAACGAGAACTACGCCCAGGCCCATACATCCAGGCTCACTGCGGGCAGCATCGACGTCGGGCTCGCCGGCCCGGTCCAACTGCCGAGCTACGTGCCCGCCTCCAACGAGGGCGACGACGCACGCATGGCCGACCAAGGCGGACTTGTCGACCTGACCCACGAGCCCTTCATGAAGAAGTACAAGCCGACCGTGCTGGACCAGATCAAGTACAAGGGCAAGAACTACACCGTTCCCACCGGCCTCAGCTACTACTCCGGGATGTTCTACAACAAGAAGATCTTTGCCGCCAACGGGATCCAGGTACCCACCACGTGGACCGACCTGATGAAGGATTGCGCCAAGCTCAAGTCCAAGGGGATCGTGCCCCTCGGGATCGGCGGTAAGGACTCTGCCGGACTGAACATGCTCGGTGTGGTGCAGAGCCTCTACCCCACGACCCAGGACAAGGAGAAGCTGGCCAAGGGCCTCTACGCCAAGTCGGTGAAGCTCAACGAGGGCAAGCAGGCGGAGGTCTTGCAGAAGGTCCAGAAGCTCTACTCGTACGCCGAGCCCAACTTCGCCGGTGTGTCCTACGCGACGATGACGTCCGACTTCGTCAACGGCAAGTTCGCCATGATGAGTGACGGCACGTGGAACACCACCACCATCCAGCAGGCCGGTGGGAGCAAGCTCGATTTCGGCTACTTCCCGCTTCCCGCCAGCGACAACGCGGCCGACAACAAGTACCTCGGCGGCAAGGTCGAGCTGACGCTCGCCGTCCCGAGCAACGCGAAGAACAAGGATGCAGCGATCGAATACCTCAGCTTCTTCTCGAACAACTACCAGCTCTTCGACGACCAGGCAGGGTTTGCTCCGTCGGTGGTCGCTGCCAAGAGCAACCCGTTCTACTCGGAGATTGCCAAGTACACCAGCACCTTCGAGCCGGCCTGGGACACCCTCTGGATCGCCGACACCAAGGCCGGTCCGGCGGCGCAGTTTCCGTTCAACTGGGCCGGCATCGCTCCGATGGGTTCCTCCGATGCTCAAGGAGCCGCTAACGCCTCGCAGAAGGACTGGCAGGCGGGTCTGAAGTAGGCCCCATCCCTGCGTACCCCGTGACTCCTGTTACCGGTTACGTGTGCCGTCGGAGAGGAACGCGATGAACCGGTCCAACACCTTCATCTTCGGTCGTCGATGGACAGTACAGCTGACCTTCGCGATCGGGATCAGTCTCGTCGTCATTTTCTCGATCATCCCCGCGATAGGGATCTTCGCGATCTCCTTCACCGACATCCGATCCCTGCCCTTCCTGCCCACTCACTGGGTCGGGCTGGAGAACTACCGCACCTTCTTCTCCTCGGCCCAGATCGCGTACAACCTTCACGCCCTGAAGAACACTTTCGTGTTCGCGATCGCGGTGACGCTGTTCCAGAACGTCCTCGCGCTGTTCATCGCCGTCCTGCTCAACCAGCGGCTGCGGGGGCGCAACTTCGCGCGGGCGGTCGTGTTCATGCCCACGATCCTGGGTGTGACGGTGGTCGGGCTGATCTTCTCGCTGATCTTCAACCCGAGCGGGGGGCCGGCTGCCAGCGTCTGGAAGTCGCTCGGGGCGTCCTCGGCCTTCTTCGGTGATCCCCACCTGGCCATGACGCTGGTGATCGTCGTACAGGTCTGGTCGGGCATCGGCGTAGCAGTGGTGATCTACCTCGCCGGTCTGCAGGCCATCCCTCAGGAACTCTATGAGGTGGCCTCCATCGACGGCGCCACGAGATGGCAGAAGCTACGTCAGGTCACCTACCCGTTGCTCGCACCCTCGGTCACTGCGAACACGCTGTTGTGCATCATCGGGTCACTGCAGAGCTACCAGCTGATCTACGTCTTGACCGGCCCGTCCAATCCGGCGACCCAGGTCCTCTCGTTGGCCATCTTCACTCAAGGGTTCGGCGGCAGCCAGGGCGGTTCGGTGCAGTCACAGGGCTACGCAGCGTCGATCTCCATCGTTCAGTTCATCATCGTCATGATCGTCTCCGTGGCCACGCTTACGTACCTCCGCCGGAAGGAGACAGCACTGTGAGCGAACTCCAAACTGCCGTCCGGACCACAACGGCCCCGGCAACCTCACAGTCGCAGTCGGTCGGTGCGGCGCGCACGTCCGGGCCCGCCAAGGTCGTGAGCTACATCCTGCTCGGTGTGGTCATCCTCATCTTTCTCTTCCCGCTGGCGTTCCTGGTCAACACAGCCCTGAAGAGCAACAGCGAGTTCTTCAACAACCCGACCGGCATCGCCAAGGCACCCCTGCTGTCGAACTTCGGCAAGGCATGGCATCAGGGCAACTTCGCGGCCTACGTGCTGAACAGCGTGCTTTACACCTTCGCCGCGGCGGCGTTGGGCACAGTGATGTCTCTGATGGTCGGCTTCCCCGTCGCCCGCGGCTACCTCAAACACACCCGGCTCTGGAACATCCTGTTCGTCTCGATGCTGTTTCTGCCGAACACGTTGGTCACGGTCTTCCAGCTCGCCCTCCGACTGCACCTGTACGACACCCGGCTGGGCTACATCTTGATCATGGTCTCGGGGGTCGGAGTAGGCCCGCTGCTGATCTCCGGCTACCTCAAGTCCGTCCCCAAGGAGCTCGACGAGGCGGCTGTCCTCGATGGGGTGGGATACCTGCGGTACCTCTTCCGCTTTCTTCCGCCGCTCATCCAGCCTGTACTTGCGACGGTCTTCATCCTCCAGGCCATCGGGGTCTGGAACGACATCATCCTCGCGACGATCCTGCTCCCCGATCAGGCCAAGTCACCGGTGACGCTCGGACTCTTCGCCTTCAAGGGCGCATACGTGAGCCAGTGGAGCCTCCTGTCCGCGGCGACGATCATCGTGGCTCTTCCCCTGCTGGTGGTCTATGTCTTCCTCCAGCGCTACCTCGTCGCCAGTGTCGTCGGCGGCGCGGTCAAGGGCTGACCGAGCATCTTCAACCCAGCTTCGCCTGCTCAGTATTCGTGACACGAGAGAGGACATGATGACCACGGGACCAGTCCACTTCCCGCTCGGCCCCTTCACGCCGTACGACGGCAACCCCATCCTCGGTCCGCAAGGACAGGGCTGGGAGTCAGGTAGCGTCTACAACCCGGCAGCGGTCGTCATGGACGACCGGGTGGCTCTGCTGTATCGGGCCCACGCCGACGACATCGTTTCCCACGTCGGGCTGGCTTGGAGCGAAGACGGGATCACGTTCAAGCGTGAGCCGGACCCGGTCCTTTCGCCGAGCGAGGACTACGACCGGTACGGCGTCGAGGACCCGCGCGTCACCCGGATCGGCGACACCTACTACCTCACCTACTCCGGCTGGGACCGGCAGACTGCGCTCGTCTGCCTGGCCACCTCCACCGACCTCCGCACCTGGACCAAGCACGGCCCGATCTTCCCTGACTTCGACACGTTCCAACCCCGGGGCCACGGCCAACCCGGGCCCTGGTCCAAGGCCGGCGGCATCCTCCCGCAGCCGGTCGACGGGAAGTACTTGATGTACTTCGGCGAAGGCTCGATCTGGGTGGCGACCTCGGACGATCTCCTGCACTGGACCCCGATCATCCCTGACGATCAACCGCCAGTCATCGCACCTCGGTCGGGGACTTTCACCGACTTCCTCGTCGAGGTCGGTCCGCCGCCGTTGGTCACGGACGACGGGCTGATCCTGCTCATTCACAACGCTGCGATCAGGAACTCGGATGGCAGCGTGCGGTACACCGCCGGCCAGGCTCTCTTCGACCCTGCGCGGCCGACTGAGGTCCTCGCCGAACTGACGCGACCCTGGATCGAACCCACCACGGTCGAGGATCTGCATGGCCTCGTCTCGAATGTCACCTTCGTCGAGGGCCTGGTGTGGTTCCAGGACCGATGGCTGGCGTACTACGGACAGTCCGACAGCACTCTCGGAGTGGCCACCTTCCGCCCCGGCGACCGCTACTCCGATCTCTAGGCTGC
>DASXJE010000103.1 GCA_036497565.1 Mycobacteriales bacterium | reverse complement strand
CAGCGCGATCAGTGCCGGGAAGATGGACAGCACCGCGTAGTAGGTCAACGCCGCGGCCTGGTCGGTGAGGTTGTCCTCCTTGAACTCCGCCAGGGTCCGTTTCAGCGTCGGACCGAGTCCGCCGCGCCGCGGATGCGGCGGCCCCTGCGGCCCGTCCGGCGTCCGCACCGCGAGCCGCTCCGATTGCGCGTCGCCGTAGGACCCTTCGCTGGACCTCACAGGCATGGCGGTATCCCCTCTGGTGCAGGTGTCGGGTGGCGACGGGAGGTGGTCGTGGCCGTCAGTGCTTGCGCCGTCGAGACGTCGACGCGAGGGCGCTGTCCGCGTGGCGGATCAACTTGGACGTCGTGGCTTTGGGGTCACGTCGGTCGGCGGCGCCGGAGAGTCGATGGACGATCATCCGGACGAGGGGTAGCGCGATCGCCAGCAGGAGCCAGGTACGCAGCCGGGTCGAGAGCAATGCCCACACGGTTCTCAACTCCCTTTCGAGGAGTTCTTGGCCTCGGCCGCGATCCTCTTTTTGATGGCCTTCCGGGATCTCTTCACATCGTCGAGCTCTTTACGGAGCTTCTTGATCTCGCTCTTGCGGGTGCTCAGGTCCGCTGCTATCTCCGCCTCGGCCGCCTTGATCTCGGTGAGCTTGCGGCGGGCGGTGGCGAGGGCCCTCGTCGTGGTGGGCTGGGCCGTCGACTTTCTCGCCGGGCCGGCCTTCCGGGGCGTCGTAGCACCGGCGGCGCCGGTGCGTCGCCGCCGCGTGCTAGTGGCTTTACGCGCCTGACCTGGCATGCCGGTGCTCCCCATTTCCGTGCTGATATGGACTTGTGTCGTGTATACCCATCGACGCGCCGGCGACACGGGTGACGGCGCTAGTGCCGTCCGCCGGGTTGAGTCGCCAGCGGGGAGCGGAGGTCGAGGACGCCGTCGAGTCGATTGAGCAGGATGAGCTCGGCGACCTGCCGTGGCGGGTGCAGGATGACCAGCCGGCCGCCGGCGGCGCGCAGCGAATAGTGGTGGGAGAGCAGGAGCCCGACCCCGGCTGCGTCACAGAAGGTGAGCCACCTGAGGTCAACGATCACCGTTGTGGCGTAACCGTCCCGGGCCGCCTCGATCAGCGTGACGTCCAGCTCCGGGGCGGTGCTCAGGTCCAATTCACCACATGCCTCGACCAGGCACTGGCTGCTGTCGCGGCTGACCATCACCGAGAACCTCGGTGCTGGTTGAGCTGTGCCGGTCACGGGCCCCCCGGATCGAGACGCGGCATCCCCGTGAGCCGCTACCTCAACCTCCTTCGACACTAGCCCGTTCGTCCAGGGAAATCGGGCGGCGCTTGGGCTAACGTGCCTGGCATGCCCGCGGGAAGTGACGGAACGCCTGACGACCGCGATGAATCGCGGCACGAGACGAAGCTGGAGCGGATAGACCGCAACTGGGCCGAGTTGTTGCAGGAACTGCGGGTCACCCAGACCGGCGTCCAACTGCTGACGGCATTCTTGCTTAGCCTTCCTTTCCAGCAGCGTTTCGAGACCATCAGCCATGCGCAGCGGGTGATCTACCTGGTCGTGGTGCTGCTGTCGATCGGCGCGACGGGCTTCCTCGTGATGCCGGTCGCCGTCCACCGCGCGGTATTCCGCAAGCACGAGAAGGACTCTCTCGTCCGCGTCGCCGACCTGATGGCGAAGCTCGGCCTGGCTCTGCTCGCGCTGGCTGTGTCCGGTGTCGTGCTGCTTATCTTTGACGTCGTCGTCGGCGCCGGAGCCGGGATTGGTTTCGGCCTGGGCACACTAGGTGTCCTGTTGGTGCTATGGGCGGTGGTCCCGCTCATCATTCGCATGCAGGGCAGCGGCGACACGAACCACTGACGGTCAGGGATGCAGGACGACCTTCACGGTTCCGTCCAGCTTCTGCTGGAAGTTGCGATAAGCGACGGGGGCGTCGGCCAGGGGGAGCCGGTGCGTGGCGAAGTCGTCGACACCGAGTGGGTCGTCGTCGGTCAGCAGCGGGAGGATGTCGTCGACCCAGCGCTTCACATTCGCCTGTCCCATGCGGACCTGGATCTGCTTGTCGAACAGCGTCATCATCGGCAGCGGATCGGTCGCGCCGCCGTAGACACCGGCCAGCGAGATCGTGCCGCCGCGCCGGACGATGTCGATCGCCGAGTACAACGCGTTGAGCCGGTCGACACCCACCCGCTGCATCATCGGCGCCGCAAGCTTGACCGGGAGCAGTGACGCCGCCTGCTGCGCCATCTTGCCGGCCGGGGAGCCGTGTGCCTCCATGCCGACCGCGTCGATCACGGAGTCCGGTCCGCGACCGCCGGTCATGCTGCGGATCGTGTCGGCGAGATCGCGCTCCCGTCCCCGGAGGTTGAGGACCTCGACGCCCCGGGACCGGGCCCGGTCGAGCCGCTCGGGAACGAGGTCGACCGCGATCACCCGGGCGCCGTGGTGGCGGGCGATGCGGCTGGACATGTCGCCGATCGGACCGAGGCCGAGCACGACGACCGTTCCCCCGTCGGGGATCGCCGCGTATTCGACCGCCTGCCACGCCGTGGGCAGCACGTCGGAGAGATAGACGAACCGCTCGTCGGCGGGCCCTTCGGGGACCTTGATATGGGTGAACTGGGCCTGGGGGACGCGGAGATATTCCGCCTGCCCGCCCGGGATCTCGCCGTATAGCTTGGAATAGCCGAACAACGCCGCACCGGTGTGCATCTCGCGCACCTGGGTGGTCTCGCACTGCGTGTACAACTGCTGGTCGCACATGAAGCAGGCGCCGCACGAGATCTGGAACGGGATGACGACCCGGTCTCCTGGCTGAAGAGTGCCGACTTCTCCGCCGATCTCCTCGACAATCCCCATCGCTTCGTGACCGAGAATGTCGCCGGCCGTCATGAAAGCGCCCAACGTTTCGTACAGGTGCAGATCGGATCCGCAGATGTTGGTGCTGGTCACCCGCACAATCGCGTCGGTCGGATTTCTGATGACCGGATCCGGGACGGATTCGACGCGGACATCCCGCTTGCCCTGCCAGGTGACGGCTTTCATCGTCTATCCCCCTGAAGTCGCCCGCTGCGCGGTTCGTGAATTCGTTGTTACCCGGAACGAATGCCGGTAACCACCCGCTGCCGCGATTCCGGGGTGAGGGTGCTCTCGGTGTGACCGGACTCGTACTGGGCATGACTTAACGCATGCCGCGCGTCAGTTCGTCTCCCCGTGACCTGTGCCGGGCTGCACGGCGCGCCGCCGACGACATCAATGCCGCCCTCGGTGTGGCAGCCGAATTCGGGCCCGCCCTCCCGTATCCGGGCCGCGGCCAGACCTGGCGGCGGTGGGAGCTTCTCGCGGCCGCCGGGGCAGGGGATCTCACCGTGGCCCGCACACTAGAGCCGCATGCCGATGCGTTGGCGATCCTGAGCGAGGCCGGCGTACGGCCCGCGCCGGGCCTGTGGGGGGTGTTCGCCGCGGAGGCGTCGGGTACGACGCTGACCGCCGTAGAGGAGTCCGGCCGGTGGCGCTTGGAGGGCACCAAGCCTTGGTGCTCGCTGGCCCGATATCTCGACCACGCACTCGTCACCGCGCACGCCCGGGACGGCCGGCGCCTTTTCGCCGTGCCCTTGTCCGAGTCGTCGGTGACGGTCGAGCAGGACCGGTGGGTGGCCCGCGGACTGCAGCATCTGACCACTGGTCCGGTCCATTTCGCCGGCACGCCGGCCGTGCCGGTCGGCGCTCCGCAGTGGTATCTGGACCGGCCCGGCTTCGGATGGGGCGGCATCGGAGTCGCGGCGGTCTGGTTCGGCGGCGCGAATGCCATACGAGACAGGCTGATCCGAACTCTCACGGAGCAGACGCCGACGGACGTTTCCCGGATGCAGCTCGGCGCGGTCGATGTCGCGCAGTACGGCGCCGGTGCGTCACTCCGCGACGGCGCAGTGCAGATCGACGGTGGCTCGGCCGAAAGCGGCGCGGGAGCGCTGCTGGCTGCCCGCATCCGGGCCGTCGTCGCCGATGCCGCCGAGCGGACTCTCGGTACGGCCGGACATGCCCTCGGTCCGGCGCCGCTCGCCTTCGACGAGGAGCACGCGCGCCGGGTCGCCGACCTCCAGCTCTACCTGCGGCAGCACCATGGTGAGCGCGATCTCGCTGACATCGGCGCTACGCTCCTGTCGGCGTGAGCGCCGTACGGATCGCCGTCCTCGCGGACACCCACGCGCCACGGCGATGGAAGTCCTGTCCGGCTGCAGTGGCAACGCAGCTGCGCACGGCTGACGTGATCCTGCATGCCGGCGACGTGTGTACGCCCGCCGTACTCGACGAACTCGCCGGCTACGCACCGGTGCGGGTGGTGCGGGGCAACAACGACGGGTCCGACGTGGCTGCGTGGGGAGCGCCCGAGAGCCTCGAGTTCCACGTCGACGGGCTTCGGGTGGCGATGCTCCACGACAGCGGCCCGGCCAAGGGCCGCATCGCGCGGATGCGACGCCGCTTCCCGGCGGCCGACCTCGTGATCTTCGGTCATTCGCACATCCCACTCAACGAAACCGCCGACGGGTTGCGGATCTTCAACCCCGGCTCGCCGACCGATCGCCGGCGCCAGCCGCACGGCACTCTGGGGCTGATCACCATCACGGACGGGAAGCTGACGGGCGCCCGCATCGTCCCGGTCACCTGACCGGCCCGGCGCCGGCTAGTTGCGGGTCCGCGCGACGACGGCGTCGACCACATCGTCGAACGATCCGCCGGCGGCCACGAGGTCGCGCTGCAACCGCGCGCCGGTGCCCCGGCGGCGGATCAGGTCGAGGCCGCGCCGCACCCGTTCGGCGTCGCCGGTGTCCTCGAGAGCAGGGGTGAGCAGGTCGACCAGGTCGGCGATCAGGTCAAATGCGGGAACCAGCCGGGTGCTGACGACGTCGAGAAGGTCACCGTCGATCCCGTATCGCGCGGCGCGCCACGAGGCGGCGCGGAGCAGTTCGTGGCGCACCCCGACCGCGTCGCGACCGTTCGCCCAATCCGCCGCCACCGTCGATACCAGCCCGCGGGTGAGCGCCGCGATCGTGACGGCGTCCGCCGCATCCGGGCAGACGTCGGCGACCCGGACCTCGACGGTGGGATAGCGGGTCGACAGCCGGGCGTCGAAGTAGATCATTCCGTCGTCGATCGCCGCGCCGCTGACGACCATGGCCGCCCGTGCGCGCTCGTAGCCGGCCACGTCGCCGAACGGCTCGGTCGGTCCGGCCGTCGGCCACTGGCCCCACAGGATCCGGCGGTAGCTCGCGTATCCGGTGTCCTCACCGTGCAGGTACGGCGAATTCGCGCTGAGTGCCGCGAGCACCGCCAGCCAGGGCTGGAGGCGATCGACCACGGCGACGCCTTCGTCCGGGGAGTCGACGGAGACGTGCACGTGCATCCCGCAGCTCAGCTCGGTACGCGCGATGATGCCGAATTGCTCCGACATCCGCTCGTACCGTTCCTCGGGCGTCGGTGCCGGCGCCCAGTCATCGAGCGGACTGATCGCCAGCGCGGCCAGCCGGGTGCCGCGCCGCTCGCCGGCCTGAGCCAGCTCGGCCCGCCGGTGCCTGAGGTCGGCCTCGAGGTCGGCCAGTGACTCGTGCGGATCGGTGCCGAGCTCGACCTGCTCGCGCCGGAGCTCGTGCTCGAACTGGCCGTCGGAGGTGTCCGACGCAGACTCGACCACCGCGTCCCCGGTCGGAGCCAACTCCGGCGAGGCCCCCCGCATGAGCAGGTACTCCTCCTCGACCCCCACGGTGCGTGCCATGGAGGGCAGTCTGCCTGGACCACGACCAACCGGGCGCAGGAAGGTGCGACACGGGGGCGAGGGGCGACGGGGGCACCTCCGGGACGGCAGAATGGGGTCCGTGCATATTTCGGCGAAGGTGGACTACGCGGTCCGGGCTCTCGTGGAGCTCGCCGTGGCCAAGGACCCGGTCGTCACGGCTGACGCCCTCGCCGAGGCGCAGGCGATCCCGGTCCGGTTCCTCGAGGGCATCCTGCGCGACCTCCGGCGGTCCCGCTTCGTCGACAGCCAGCGCGGCGCCGTCGGCGGCTACCGGCTGGCGAGGAAGCCCGAGGAGATCACCGTGGCCGACGTCATCCGGGCCATCGACGGCCCGCTGGCGGAGGTTCGGGGTGAGCGGCCCGAGCACCGGGCCTACAACGGACCCGCCAAGGCCCTGCAGGACGTGTGGATCGCCGTACGGGCCAGCCTGCGCGACGTGCTCGAGTCGGTGACCGTCGCGGACATCGCTGCGGGGCACCTGCCCACCGAGGTGACGTCCCTCACGGCCGATCCGGACGCCTGGGCGGCGCACTGATCTTAGTGGTGAGCGGCTACGTTCGCGACTTTGTGCAGGCGTTCACAAGCAAGTAACGTGTCTATCGGACATCCTCGATACCACAGCGCAACGCCAACCCGCCGTTCGGGGTGTCGGATGCGCTGGCGGGCAGGAGCAGCCGTGAGTGAGCGACAAGACCCCCGTGTGCCCCGGGACGCCGATGGCGTCGCCGGCGGACGAGGGGTCGCCGCTCGAGCCGCGAGGGTTGCGGCCAAGGCCGCCCGGGCCGCGGCCAACGTCACCGGCAAGTCCGGCCCGGCCGACACCGCCCCGGGGGCCACGCCGTTCTCCGTCCCCAGCGACCGGGTCCGGACCGTTCCCGAGGCCACGGTCGGCCGGCTGGCTATATACCTGCGGGCCCTCTCGGCCTTCGCCGAGAAGGGCACGACGACGGTGTCCTCCGATGCCCTTGCGGCCGCCGCCGGAGTCAACTCGGCGAAGCTGCGCAAGGACCTGTCGCACCTCGGCTCCTACGGGACGCGAGGCGTGGGCTACGAGGTCGGCATCCTCGTCGAGCAGATCTCCCGGGCGCTCGGGCTCACCCGGCACCGGTCGGTCGCCCTGATCGGGGTCGGCAACCTCGGTCACGCACTCGCCGGGTACGGCGGGTTTGCCAGTCGCGGGTTCCACGTCGCCGCGCTGCTCGATGCCGACCCGAACCGGGTCGGCGAGCGGATCTCCGGTCTCATCGTCCGCCACATCGACGAACTCGACGCCATCGTGCGGTCCGAGCGGGTGTCGATCGGGGTGATCGCTACGCCCGCCGAAGCCGGGCAGGCGGTCTGCGACCAACTGGTCGCCGCCGGCGTCACGAGCATCCTCAACTTCGCGCCGGTCGTGCTCTCCGTGCCGGCCGGCGTCGACGTCCGCAAGGTCGACCTCGCGGTCGAGCTGCAGATCCTCTCCTTCCACGAGGAGCGCAAGTCCGCGGGTCCCGGCGACTCCGATTGGGGTGAGGTCGGATGAGCCTGCTCGCCGTCGGCCTCTCGCACCGCACCGCGCCCGTGTCGCTGCTCGAGGCGTTCAGCGTCGCCCCGGTCGACGTACCGAAGACGCTGCACGAGCTGACCCGCTCCGAGCACGTGGGCGAGGCGCTGGTGCTGTCGACCTGCAACCGGGTCGAGGTCTACGTCGACGTCGACAAGTTCCACGGCGGACTCTTCGACGTGACGGCCGTTCTCGCCCGACACGCCGGCACCGACGTGTCGGCGTTGGGCGACCACCTCTACGTCCACTACGAGGACGCCGCCGTCCACCATCTCTTCCGGGTGGCCGCCGGCCTCGACTCGATGGTCGTCGGCGAGTCGCAGATCCTCGGGCAGTTGCGGACGGCCTACGCCGTCGCCGTCTCGGAGCAGACCGTCGGGCGACTGATCCACGAACTGGCGCAGCGGGCGCTGTCCGCCGGCAAGCGGGCGCACGCCGAGACCGGCATCGACAAGGCCGGCGCCTCCGTGGTCTCGCTCGCCCTGGACGCGGCGGACGACACGCTCGGCACCGTCGCGGGCCGGTCCGCCGTGGTGGTCGGTGCGGGCTCGATGGGCGCGCTGTCGGGCGCCACCCTGCGTCGCCGCGGTGTCGGCGACCTGGTGATCGCCAACCGGACCGCCGCCAACGCGGCCCGGCTGGCTGCGACGCTGTCCGCCCGCGCGGTCGGTCTCGACGACCTCGAGCGGGTGCTCGCCGACGCCGATCTGCTCATCAGCTCGACCGGATCGACGTCCCTCGTCGTCCCGGTGGACCTGCTGGAGCGGGCCGTCGCCGGCCGGGCCGGCCGGCCGCTGGTGATCCTCGACATCGGACTGCCCCGCGACGTCGATCCGGCGGCCGCCGAGCTGCCCGGGGTCACCTACGTCGACCTCGACGCGTTGCGGGACGCGGTGTCGCAGTCGGCGAGTGGCGCCGACATCATCGCGGCCACCGACATCGTCACCCACGAAGCCGGCGCCTACCTCGGCTGGCAGCGGGCCGTCGAGGTCGCCCCGACGGTCGCCGCGCTGCGGGCCCAGGCCACCGCGGTCGTCGATGCCGAGCTGGCCCGGTTGGACGCCAAGCTGCCCGGCCTCGACACCCGGACGCGCTCCGAGGTCGCCCACGCCGTGCGGCGCACCGTGTCCACCCTGCTGCACGCGCCCACGGTGCGGGTCAAGCAGCTCGCCGAGTCTCCCGGTGGCGACGTCTACGCGGAGGCCCTGCGCGAGCTGTTCGGTCTGGCCCCGGCCGCCGTCGATTCGGTGACCGCGGTCGACCCGAGCGAGCCGCCGGAGGCCAGGTCATGACCGCTCACGTCCCGACCTCGACCGGCCGCCGGGCGGTGCGCCTCGGCACCCGGGCCAGCGCCCTGGCCCGCGCGCAGTCCGGCCTCGTCGCCGACGCCCTGTCCGGATCCACCGGTGGGCCGGTCGAGCTGGTCGAGATCACCACCGCCGGCGACCGCTCCACCCGGGCCGTGGCCGAGCTCGGTGGCACCGGCGTCTTCGTCTCGGCGTTGCGTGATGCGCTGCTCGCCGGCGACATCGACCTGGCCGTGCACTCCTACAAGGATCTGCCCACCGCACCGGCGCCCGGCTTGGTCCTGGCTGCCGTGCCGGCTCGCGAGGATCCGCGCGACGTGCTCGTGGCCCGCGACGGTGCCCGCCTCGACGACCTGCCGGCCGGCGCGCGGATCGGCACCGGTGCACCGCGGCGGATGGCGCAGCTGCGCGCCTACCGGCGCGATCTCGACGTCGTACCGGTCCGCGGCAACGTCGACACCCGGGTCGGCAAGGTCGCCGACGGCACGCTGGACGCCGTCGTGCTGGCCCGCGCCGGACTCGCCCGGCTGGGCCGGATGGATGCCGTGACCGAGGTGCTCGACCCGGATCGGCTGCTGCCGGCACCCGCGCAGGGCGCCCTCGCCATTGAATGCCGCGCGGACGATACGGCGCTGCGTTCGGCGCTCGCCGCCCTCGAACATCCGGAGGCGCGGGCGACCGTCACCGCCGAGCGTGCGTTGCTCGCGGCGCTGGAGGCCGGCTGTTCCGCTCCGGTCGGCGCGCTGGCGACGCTGGATGCGGCCGAAGCCGCCGACCCGGTGCGCCCGCGCACCGCCCTTGTTCTCCGCGGCATCGTGGCCGCGATCGACGGCAGCGCCGTCGTACGACTGTCGACCACCGGAACGATCACCGACGCCGAGGAGGTGGGTCGACGGCTCGCCGCCGACCTGCTCGCCGCTGGCGTCTCGAATTTGTTGGGGAGCTCACGATGACCCGCCCACGCAAGCCCGTCGGCCAGATCGCCTTCGTCGGGGCCGGACCCGGCGACCCGGGCCTGCTGACCCTGCGCGCCACCGAACTGCTCGGCCGAGCCGGCCTGGTACTCACCGACCCGGACGTGCCGGACATCAGCGCGCTGTTCCCCGACCTCGAGACCCGGCCGGCCATCGGCGAACCCGCCGAGGTCGCCAAGGCGCTGGTCACGGAGGCCCGCACCGGGCACGACGTGGTGCGCCTGGTCGCCGGTGACCCGCTGACCACCGAGTCGGTCGTCAAGGAGTGCCAGGCCGTGGCCCGCACCACGGTGCCGTTCGAGATCGTGCCGGGGATCGCGCCGGACACCGGGGTGCCGTCCTACTCCGGCGTGCCGCTGGGCTCCACCCGCACCGTCCTCGACGTACGCGGTGCCGAGATCGACCGGGTCGACTGGTCGGCCATCGCCGCGGCTCCGGGCCCACTGGTGTTGACCAGCCTCGCCGCCGATCTGGGCAAGCTGTCCGCCAGTCTGGTCGAGCACGGGTGGCGCGCCGAGACCCAGGTGAGCGTCACCGTCGACGGGACGTCGGCCAGCCAGCGCACCGTCGACAGCACGCTCGACGGCATCGAGCGGGACGCCGGCGAGTTCGCCGGGTCCGTCGTCGCCGTGATCGGCCCGATCGTCAGCCGGCGCGGAAAGCTCTCCTGGTGGGAGAGCCGGGCGCTCTACGGCTGGAAGGTGCTGGTGCCGCGCACCAAGGACCAGGCCGGGGCGATGAGTGAGCGGCTGCGGATGCACGGCGCGATCGCCGCGGAGGTGCCGACCATCGCGGTCGAGCCGCCGCGGACGCCGGCGCAGATGGAGCGGGCGATCAAGGGCCTGGTCACCGGCCGGTTCGAGTGGATCGTCTTCACCTCGGTCAACGCCGTGCGCGCGGTGCGGGAGAAGTTCGACGAGTTCGGGCTGGACGCCCGGGCGTTCGCCGGGGTCAAGATCGCCTGCGTCGGAGAGGCCACCGCCGACGCGGTCCGGTCCTACGGCATCGTGCCCGAACTCGTGCCGTCCGGCGACCAGTCCAGCGAGGGTCTGCTGGCCGACTTCCCGCCGTACGACGAGGTGCTCGACCCGATCAACCGGGTGTTGCTGCCGCGCGCGGACATCGCCACCGAGACGCTGGCGGCCGGACTCCGGGAGCGCGGCTGGGAGATCGACGACGTGACCGCCTACCGCACCGTGCGGGCGGCCCCGCCGCCGGCCGAGACGCGGGAGGCGATCAAGGGCGGTGGGTTCGACGCGGTGTGCTTCACCTCGTCGTCGACGGTCCGCAACCTCGTCGGTATCGCCGGCAAGCCGCACGCGCGCACGGTCGTGGCGTGCATCGGGCCGCAGACCGCCGATACGGCGCGGGAGTTCGGGCTGCGGGTCGACGTGCAGCCGGACGAGGCGCAGATCCCGGCGCTGGTCGACGCGCTGGCGGCTTACGCCGTGACCCTGCGGGAGAACGGCGAGGCCAGCCCGCCGCCGCGGCGTCGCACGTCGCGACCGAAGTCGACCGACCGCGCCGCGCAGTAGCCGATGGCCGGCTTCCCCACGGTGCGGCCGCGCCGGCTGCGCTCGTCCCCGGCGCTGCGGCGCCTGGTCGCGTCGACCCGGATCGATCCGGCGGAACTCGTGCTGCCGGTCTTCGTCAAGGAGGGCGTCGACGAGCCGGTGCCGGTGTCGTCGATGCCCGGGGTGGTGCAGCACACCGTCGAGTCACTGCGCCGGGCCGCGGCCGAGGCGGTCGAGGCCGGCGTCGGCGGGCTGCTGCTCTTCGGCGTCCCGGCGGCGAAGGATGCCGCCGGCAGCGGTGCCGACGCTGACGACGGCATCGTGCAGCAGGCGCTGCGCAAGCTGCGGGCCGACCTGGGCGACGAGACGGTGCTGATCGCCGACCTCTGCCTGTGCGAATACACCGACCACGGACACTGCGGGCCGCTGCGCGACGACGGTCAGGTCGACAACGACGCGACCCTCGAGCGTTACGCGTCGGTGGCCGTGGCGCAGGCCCGCGCCGGCGCGCACATGGTCGCGCCCAGCGGGATGATGGACGGTCAGGTCGGAGCCATCCGGGCCGGTCTCGATACGGCCGGTTTCGGGGACCTGCCGATCATGGCCTATTCGGCGAAATACGCATCGGCCTTCTACGGGCCGTTCCGGGAGGCGGCCGAGGGCGCGCCGCGCTTCGGTGACCGGGCCGGCTACCAGCAGGACCCGGCCCGATCCGTCGACGAGGCGCTGCGCGAGGTCAGGCTCGACCTCGCGGAGGGCGCCGACGCGGTGATGGTCAAGCCGGCGCTGGCCTACCTCGACGTCCTCTCCCGGGTGCGCGACGCCGTCGACGTACCCGTCGCGGCCTACCAGGTGTCCGGGGAATACGCCATGCTCGAGGCGGCCGCGGCCCGCGGCTGGGTCGACCGCGACAGGGCGATCATGGAGACGCTGACCGCCATCCGCCGGGCCGGCGCGGACATCGTGCTGACCTACAGGGCGGTCGAAGTCGCCCGCCGGCTGGGATGAGCGACCGGCCGCCGGTCTACCGCGAGTCCGGGGCCTCGTGGCGTCTGCTCGGCGCCGTATTCGTCCTGTGGGTGATCGGCGTCGCGGTGGATGCGGCGTTGCCCGGCGGGCTGCATGCCTTCGGCTGGGCGCTGGTGCTGCTTGTCGCCGCCGGCGCCGTCGGCCTGGCGACCTACGCCCGCCGGAGCGCCGGCCGCGTCGAGGTGTCGCACACCGATCTCGTCGTCGGCCGGGAGACCCTACCGCTGTCCACAGTGGACTCGAAGTTCCTCTTCACCGACGACGCAGGCGGAGCCGCGGCCGGGGCCCGCATCCTCGGCGGGGGATCGGACCTGCCCAAGGGCCGTACGCCGTTCCCGCTGCGACTGGCCGACGGGACCGTCGTCGTGGTGCCGTGCCGCGACCCGGCGGCCCTGGGGGCGGCGCTTCGTACGGCCGTCGGCAACTGACAGACTGGAGGCCATGACCTACCCC
>DASXJE010000102.1 GCA_036497565.1 Mycobacteriales bacterium | reverse complement strand
ACGACGGCGTACCGGCAATGACGGCGCCGCCGTCGGCGACCGACTGCAGAACGGATTCCGCCCAATCCGGCGCCACTTGTGTGTCTGCATCGAGGAAGGCGAGCACGTCGGTGTCGAGCACACCAGCGCCGGTGTTCCGAGTGTGGGCTCGGGTGCCGCTGTTCACGACGATGGTCCGGACCGGGAACGGAGCGTCGACGGTCGGGGCCGACTTCGTACGGTGGTCGACCACGACGATCTCGTCGATCGGCTTGCCTTGGGCCGAGAGTGCCTCGAGGCAGCCGCCGAGATCCGAGCGCCGACCGCTCGGGAGGACGACGACTCCGATGCTCACGACACGTGTCCGTCCGGACTGCAGGGCGACATCGCGTCCACTAGGTGATCACGCGGGCCGGCAGTACCGGGGCGGACCGGCCGGTCTCGGCCTGACCTTGCTCATCCTTCGTCGCCACCTGCTCCTCGTGATACTGCGCTTCGACGTTGACGTTCCACGCGTCGTACTCTCCGCCGAAGAGGTTGTCGACGGTCAGCAGCGCAGTCAGCATCGAGTGGTCCTGGTTGTTGTAACGGTGCATCCCGTTCCGACCGATGGGATGGACGTTGGGCACCGACGATTCGAGGAAGCGCCGAATCGTCTCGACCCGGTCCGCGTATCCCTCGTCGTACACCGGATAGGCCTTGGGCATCCGTACGACGTACCCGGCCTCGACGTCACCTTCGCCAACCAGGCCGATAGCCGCCAGCTCCGCGGTTGCGAGAGCGATGAGATCGGCATCGCCCATGGCCCACAGTTCGTCTCCCTCGAACACGAAGTACTCGAGACCGAGACAGGTTCGGCCGTCCTTCACCATGTCGGGCGACCAGGAGCCGAAGTTCTGCACCCGGCCGAGCCGCACTTCCGGGTCGTGGACGTAGATCCAGTTGTCCGGAAAACTCTTGTCAGCGGGCACGACCAGCGCCACGGTCAGGAAGTCGCGGTAGGTGAGTGCCTCGGCGGACAGCCGGACGTTGTCGGGGGCGGGCGGGTCCAGCGCCAGCACGAGTTCACTCAGGGGCATGGAGGACACAACGTGCTCGGCCGGCAACTCCTCGACAACCCCATCGACGCGGACTCCCGACTCCGCCGCCCCCGCGCGCACCTCGACGGCCACCGCGCGGTTGTCATCCCGACGGATCCGGGTGACCCGGGTCGCCAATCGCACGGCCGAGCCCTGCTCCTCGACCAGCGTCCGGACTTGCTCCCACATCATTCCCGGGCCGAGGCGCGGGTATTCGAACTCTTCGATGAGCGAGGTGATCTTGTCCGAGCCCCGCCTGGGGAACAGAGCGTGCCGGAAGGCGCTCCACAGCGAAAGATCCTTGATGCGTTGAACTGCCCAGTCGGCCTGGATCGCGCTTGCCGGTACGCCCCAGACCTTTTCGGTATAGCTCTTGAAGAACATGGCGTACAGCCGCCATCCGAACCGGGATGCCATCAATCCCTCGAAGGTGTGACGGTCACGCGGCGGCTTTATCCGCACCCACAGGTAGGAAAGCGCGCATCGCATCGACTCGGTGAGGCCGAGACCGCGCACCGCGTTGCGGATCTGGATCGGATAGTCGAAGAACTGTCCGTGGTAGTAGATGCGACTCAGTCGGGCGCGCCGAAGAAAGTCCTCGGGACCGAGCATTTCGTGCCAGAGATCGTTCACCACCTGGACTTTGGTGAAGAATCGGTGCCCACCGATATCGAACCGCCAGCCGTCCCGTTCCACGGTACGGGCGATGCCGCCGACGACCGTGTCAGCCTCTACGACGGTGCACAGGGCTCCGTGTTTTCCGAGTGCGTATGCCGCGGTCAGCCCGGCCGGGCCGGCGCCGATGATCACGACCGGGCCTGGCGTTCCCCGATCTACATCCGCCACTGCCGCGCTCACCGAGCGGTTCGTTGCCGCGACGGGTGATCGCATCACGCGTCACGCATGTTTGCGTTGGTCATTCGTTTTTTGCCCCCGGTTCAGGCGCGCATTACGTCTAGGGACGGGTAGAAGCTAGCGAGGACGCCCTGACCTGTCCCGCTGCGTGCTGGGCGTGTCCCGGAGTTTCTTGCGAATGTCGTGAATAGCTCCGCAGGTATTTAGTTTCCCCTACGCAAGCGCCATCTCCTACCGACGCCACCCTCAGGTCGGGAATCGTCGGCATACCGGGCCTACCATCACGAGAGTGACGTCCAGGGCGGACCCGCAAGAGCCGGTCCCGATCATCGAGCGAGCGACGTCGGACCGATGGGACGACGTCGCCGAGCTCCTTCCCGGCGGTGACGGGGTCGGGTGCTTATGCCAGCCGTGGCGCGGCTTCGACACGAAGGCGTTGTCCAAGGGGAGGTCTCGGCCAGAGATACTGCGCGACCAGATGGCTGGTGAGTCGCCGGCCCCCGGATTCCTCGCTTATCTCGATGCCGTGCCGGTTGGCTGGGTGGGGGTTAGCGTGCGCACGGAAACCCCTCGGCTGCAGACGTCTCGTACCATTCCGGCGATCGACGATCGGCCGGTATGGGCTATCGGTTGTTTCCGGATCCGCACCGGCTTCCGCAGACGGGGAGTCGCTGCCGCCCTGCTCGATGGCGTCGTCGATGCGGCGCGCCAGGCCGGCGCTCCCGGTGTGGAGGCCTACCCGATCGATTCAGAGGGCCGGCGGGTCGAAGTTGGCGCGGGGTACGTCGGTATCGCTTCGATGTTCGATGCGGCCGGCTTCCGTCGGGTACTCGTCACGTCCGCACACAGCGGGCGTCTCCCGCGGCTTCTCGTACGCCTTGACTTCGACGAGTAGACGATCGCCGACCGAAACGCTAACTTGCCGGTTCTACGTGGGCGAGCACCGCTGCCACCACGGCCTCGAGTGGAGGGGTGGTATCGATCTCGACCGTTGCCATGGTGCGCAGGACCGGCTCGATTGTCTCCTTGTAGCGCAGCGACTGTTCGATTTCTTCGTTCTTCTGGCCGTACGGATTGTTGGTCCGGGTACGCAGTCGCTCGGCCATGACCTCCGCCGGAGCGCTCAACAGCACAACGTGGTCGAACTGCGGCAGGAACCGGCGCATTTTGATCGACGTACCGCTGAAGAACAAGACGTCGGCGTCCTCCGTGGCCAGCGCTTCTTCGACGCGGGCCTCGTTCCACTCCCACATGCCCGTCTCGTCGAACTCCGAGAGGCCGTCGTAGTCCGCATCGACCGTCTTGTAACCGCGTCTGCGCAGCACGTCGAGGACGCTCGTCTTGCCGACGCCGGACATACCCGTGACCAATACCCTCTTCATGGTTGTGGGCGCCAGCGGACGCAGAAGACTTCATGCTGAACGGGCGCCGTGGGCAGCCCTGTTTTCGTACACACCGCCGTGAGTATGGCGTGAGCCGCTTCGAGACGATCCGCACGCTGCGCTTCGTCCATCAGCATGAAGATCGACAGGGTGCCGAGGTAGGAGCACCAGTCATCAGGAGTGGTGTGCCAGACCCACGGGAAAGTCGCAGTCTCGGTCTCCTGCGCGGGGAACGGGCCCTCGCCGATCTCACCGGTGTCGGGTGTTGGCCGGTAGTCGGGATCCAGCGCAGCCAACTCCTCCTCCCAGGGTGCGACCGGTGTCACGACGTTCCATAGCAGGCCGAGCCATCCTCCCGGCCTAAGAACCCGGCGAACTTCTTTGACCGACTGCTCGAACGGGAACCAGTGCCAGGCGTCGGCGGCGAGGACCGCGTCGACGCTGGCATCGGGCAGCGGCAGGCTCTCGGCTCCCGCGAGGTGCCCGGTCGCCTTGGGGTGCAGGCGCATGAGCACCTCGAGCATGCGCGCATCCGGCTCGACGGCGTCGACCTGAAGCCCACGTCCGATCAGTGATCCGGTCAGTGCTCCTGTGCCGGCGCCGACCTCCGCCACTCGAGAGGCATGACTCGGCAACACCCAGTCCACCGCAGCCGCGGGATAGGTCGGGCGCCAGCGGGCGTAGTCCTCTGCGCGTGAGCCGAAGCTGGTCGCCCGCTCCAGATCAATGGGGGTCATCCGCGTAGTAGACACCTGACGATAACGTCGGCTGCATGATCAGCGTGCTCATCATCGGCTTCGACCCGGCCGCACTTCCCGGCCAGGATGCAACTGCTGTGGCGCCCGCGTTCGAACAGGAGGGAATCAGCCTCACCGAGTGCCTGGTGCGCCCCGATGAGTCTGCCGACGCGCAGATCTCGGAGGCGTTGGATGGCGCATCGTGGGATTGCGTACGTGGTTCGTTCATGACGGCGGTGGCCGGCCGGCCGCTCTCAGCACCGTCGGGCCTTGCCCAGCGGTCGCCCACGATCCCGGCAGACCGATCACCGCGATGGCCGAGGTGGGCATCGGCACCAGCTCGCCCGCGAGTC
>DASXJE010000101.1 GCA_036497565.1 Mycobacteriales bacterium | reverse complement strand
CAGGACCAGGAGCACGAGGGCGCCGCCGAGCTCGACGACGCCGTAGAGCACCCCGTCGGCGACGGCGACCTCGAGCCGGTCGAGGGCGTTGACGAGGCCGGTCAGGAGGTCGACCACGACCGGGAGCCTCTCGTCGCGGGGCCGGTGCATGAGGAGCTCGAGCTCGCCGTCAACGAGGAGACCACTACTCCGGAGATCGGTGAGCTCGAGCCGGTCGCGGAGCCTACCGAGCCGGAGCTCGAGGTCGTCGAGGGGGTCGAGCCGGAGGTTGATGACGCTGAGCGGCGGTTCCAGGACGGTCTCGAGTGGTCACTCGACCGGGCGCGGGTGACCGGCGAGCCGGAGCCGGAGCTTGACGAGCCCGAGCCCGAGGTCGAGCCCGAGGTCGAGTCCGACCGGCCGGTGCCGGCCGTGGAGGACCCGGACCTCTCGGAGCAGCGGGAGGTCGCGGCGCGCGCGTACGACGCGCTGCGCGACCGCGAGCCGGAGCCGGTCGCCGAGCCGGAGCCTGCCGTGCCGGAGCCGGCGTGGGAGCCCGTGGTCGATGTGCCCGCGCCGATCGGGGACGACTTCGGCGACGCGTACTAGGGGGTGTCCTCGATCATGGACACGTGGTATGATCGTGGACATGAGCACACCTGAGATGACCCCGGCCGCGGCCGCCGACGAGCTGGTCCGGTGGTTCGACCCGGCGAGCAACCCGAAGGCCCCTGGCCACCTCGGCGAGCCGGTCCGGACCGCGTTCTGGACAGTGATCGGCTGCGCCCGCGCCTGCGCCAGGACGATTCCCGCGCCGCGGGTGCTGGTCGTCGGCGAGGACTACCGGTCGGGGATCGGTTCGAGTAGCGCGTACGCGAAGGCCGACCTGGTCGTGGACCAGACCGGTCGAGTCCTCAAGTGGCGCTACGGTCCGGTGCCGGAGGTGACCCGATGACCGACGAGCTGATCACGCTGGTGTGCTCGCTGTGCGGCAGCCCGGCCGGGCGGTGCTCGCCGCCGGCACCCCCGGTCCCGGTGATCTGCGCGCAGTGCGCGAAGCTGCGTCACGCTGCGCCGCGCGAGGACTGAGTTAGACGGACCGGGCGGACGCTCCCCCTCCGCCCGGTCCGTCTACCCCCCTCGACCGCTCCCCCTGCGGCACGGGCATTATGGCCCGCGCGCTTCCCCCTCGCGAACGCGAACAGAGGCTCCCCATGACACAGCGCAAGCGGTATGACGTCCCCGTTCCACACGCTCTCCGGCTCGCGGAATCGGCGGTGTTGATCTCGTCATGGCTCGTCTACGAGTTTGTCCGGCGGCTGCGCGACGAACCCCGCGCCTCGCGCCCGGTCGACCAGGAGTCGCGCGCGGCGGCGGCCGGCTGCCGGGATCGTCGGTGACCTCGTTCGTGGCCAACGACCCGCACTGCTCGACCTGGCCGGTGTGGGACCCGGACGGCGAACAGTGCGGGTCGTTGGTCTTCGTCATCGACGGCGACCGTACCGAGATCACCCGAGCTGATCCGCGGCTGACCGTCAACGACCTAGTTGTGCTCGCCTTCGAGGTCGGCCGGTACGGGCGGGTGGTGTTCGACCGGTGGTGCCTCGGCGCGCTGGTCCACTTCTGCGCCGACAACCGCACCGTCACCTACCGGATCGTTGACCGCGAGCTCGCCCGCGGGCTGTGGCTGCTCGAATGGCCGGACTAGTCCCGCGGCCGCGGGGGCGGCGGCCCGGGCAGCGGCGCCCCCGGCTGCGGCAGCGTCGGTCCGGGGCGCTGCGCCCGCGCCGGGTCCGGCGGCGGGACGTCCTTGGGTTCGTAGGTCGCCCACGACCAGGTCTCCCCGGTCCACACCCACTGCCCGGCGGGGGCCGCGGTCGGGGTCGTCGGCGGCGGCGTATAGCGGGCCGCGGCCGGCACTGCCGGGGTCCCGGCGGCGGCCGCGGTGTCCGAGGCCGGGGCCGGGTCGGGTGCAGTGGCAGTGTTGAGGACCTGCGAC
>DASXJE010000100.1 GCA_036497565.1 Mycobacteriales bacterium | reverse complement strand
CCTACGCGGAGCGCTACCCGGAGCGGGTGACCGCCATGGTCCTCGCGTCGGTGACGATGACCCGCCCGGCCGACGTGCACTGGCTCTACCACGGCGTCGGCATGTTCTTCCCCGAGGAGTGGCAGCGGTTCCGGAACACGGTGCCGGAGTCGGACCGCGACGGTGACCTCGTCGCGGCGTACGACCGGTTGCTCAACGATCCCGACCCTGCGGTGCGGCAACGGGCCGCCGACGAGTGGTGCGCCTGGGAGGAGGCGGTCGTCTCACTCGAGGGCCTGCCGCCCAATCCGCGGTACGACGACCCGCGCTTTCGGCTCGGCTTCGCCCGCACGGTGGCGCACTACTTCGCCCACGCCGCCTGGCTCGAGGACGGCCAACTGCTGCGCGACGCCGGGCGGCTCGCCGGCATCCCCGGCGTACTGATCCACGGCCGACTCGATCTCGGTGGTCCGCCGGTGACGGCGTGGGAGCTCGCCGAGGCCTGGCCCGAAGCGACGTTGCACTTCGTCGAAAGCGGTCACCAGGGTGGTCCGGACATGAGCGATCTGATGATCGACGCGATCGACCGCTTCGGCGCGCTGTAGCCGCAGCCGCGCGGACAGAACCCACTAGTAGTGGGTTTTGTACGGCGACACGCCGTGCCAGGTGACCAAAACCCACTAGTAGTGGGTTTTGTCCACGGCGGCTCCCGGCATCAACGTCACGTTGAGGTTCAAGCGCTCAAACCCTGAATGTCCCGTTCACGTGGAACGGGACCTCGGCCGGGCGGTGAGGATGCGGGGACCGTCGTCGGTGACGGCGATGGTGTGCTCGACATGCGCGCCCCGGCTCCCGTCGCCGCTGCGCAGTGTCCAGCCGTCGTCGTCGACGATGTAGTCGTCGTGTCCACCGGCGAGGAACCACGGCTCGATGGCGATGACCATGCCGGGCCGGAGCCGCTGGCCGCGGCCGGCGGTCCCCTCGTTCGGCACCGACGGGTCCTCGTGCATGGTCCGGCCGACCCCATGGCCGCCGAAATCGGTGTTGATCCCGTAGCCCGCGGCCCGACCGACGACACCGACGGCTGCGGAGATGTCGCCGAGCCGGCCGCCCACCACTGCGGCGGCTATCCCCGCCGTGAGAGCACGCTGCGCGGCGTCGATCAGGGTCTCGTCGTCGGCCCTGGGTCCGCCGACCGTGAACGAGATCGCGGCGTCACCGACCCAGCCGTCGACCTCCGCGCCGCTGTCGATGGAGAGCAGATCGCCATCAGCCAGCCGGTAGCTGTCCGGGATTCCATGCAGTACGGCGTCGTTGACGGACGTACAGATCACCGCGGGAAACGGCCTCGGGGCGAACCCCGGCTGGTAGTCCAGAAACGGCGAGGTGGCTCCGGCCTGGTCGAGCACCTCCCGCGCGACGAGGTCGAGGCTCCGTAGGTCGACGCCGACGTCTGCCTGCCGGCGGACCGCGGCGAGGATGTCCGCGACCACCGCGCCGGCCGCCGCCATCGCGTCAATCTCCCCGGGCGTCTTCAGCTCGACCATGCCGTCCTCCCGACGTACCTCCGACCGGCGAAGCCGGATCATTGTCCCATCCCGGACAGACCGCAGCCCCGGCGCGTGAGCCGATCACCCACGCCGGGCCGGGGCCTTGGGTCGGAGTGTCTGAGTACCGACGCCAATCACGTTACGTGACTGTCCGACTACAAGCGACTTGGACGAGCGGGTGACCCGAGTGGCCCCGGCTACTCGCGTTGCGCCTTCATCATCGCCCGGGTGGCGAAGGGGGAGTAGCGCGGTGTCCACGCCGCCAAGCCGGCGGCCGCGAGCAGTCCGGCCGAGCCGATGACCGTGATGCCGGCCGCCAGGGTCCACACCGTCGCGACGATCGACACGACCACCGGGCCCGCGGCGTTGCCCGAGTCGCTCATCACCCGCCAGATCGACAGGAAGCGGGTGCGGTTGTCGGTCGGGGCGACGTCGGCGCCGATCGTCATCATGATCCCGGAGCCGATGCCGTTGCCGAAGCTCATGACGATGGCCACCCCGGCGAGCAGCCACTCCCCGCTCGTCAACGGCAGCAGCATCATCGCGACACCCACGATGATCATCGACGGCATCGCAACGGCGAGTCGGCCGTACCGGTCCATCACCTTCCCGGCCGGATAGAACAGCGCCATGTCGACGGCGCTGGCGATCCCGAAGATGATGCTGGTCTTCTCCGGACCGAGACCGATGTGTTCCGCCCACAGTGGCAGCACGGTCTGACGCGCCGCCCGTACGGCGCCGACCGCGAGGACCGCGAAGCCGAGCGTCGCGAACAGGCGTCGGTGGGCGGTGAACATCGCCCACGCGCTGACCCCGCCGCGCACGGCGGGCGGGCGGTCATCGGCCCGGGCAACGTCCGGGATGACGACGAGGAGCACGGCGGCCGTCGACGCGGTGATCATCGCGACGATGAAGGCACCCTTCAGACCGACCAGCCCGATCGCGAGGGCGCCGACGAACGGCCCGATGAACAGCCCGATCCGATGCGATCCGCCGAGCGTGGACATCGCCCTGGCGCGGAGGTCGACCCGCACGACCTCGGTCAGATACGACTGGCGGGCGAGGTAGTACGTCGCATTGCACATCCCGATCACGGTCAGCGCGAGACCGAGGACAACCAGCGACTGGGCCATGAGGCAGCCGAGCAGCGCGAGTACGGCGACGCCGGCGGCCGCGATCATCGCGTGCCGGTCGCCGATCCGGTCGGCCAGCCAGGCCGACGGCACGTCACCGAGCACCTGCCCGATGCCCAGCAGTGCCAGCATGTAGCCCGCGGTGCTCGGCGAGGCGCCGACGTGGAGGGCGGTCAGCGCGATGATCGGCGCGATGGCCCCGTTGCCGATCTCGTAGACCATCGCCGGCAGGAAGACCGACGGAGCGATCGATCGCAGGGTGGCCGTCGACGGTTCGGAGCTCGACATGCTGGTCCGGCTCGACGACTCGACCATCTCGCGAGGCGCGCCTCTCCCGTGCGGCATCTGGCTCCCGGACGATCCGCCGGGCAGCACGCCGGGAGTGGACCGCAGGCCAGAGCTTACGCAACTGGTCAGAGATGCTTAGCGAGGGGCAAGATAATGTGATGCGCGCATCAGTGCGGATCAGAGAGCGCACAACGGAAGATCTCCCGCGGTGCGCCGCCGTACTTCGGGCGGTCCACGAGGACTCGCGCTACCCGGTCGTCTGGCCGGACGACGTCGAACGGTGGCTGACGCCGCGAACGATGGTGCAGGCGTGGGTGGCGACCAGGGACGGTGCGGTCGTCGGACACGTCGCCCTCGGCGTCCTATCCCAGGCCGACGGCACCCGGTTCGGCTCGATCGAGCGGCTTTTCGTCGACCCGGCCCGCGGACGCGCGGGGATCGGGCGGCGGCTGCTCGCGCACGGACTTGCCGACGCCGGGCACCGCGGGCTGCCGGTCGAGCTCGATGTCGCCGACGGCTCCGTCGCGGCGATCAGCCTCTACGAGCGGCTCGGGTGGCGGCTGGTGCGCCGCGCGCCGATCTCGTGGGGCGGTGACCACGCGTCCTCGGTCCTCACGTTCCATCCACCCGGTCAGGCGTAGGTCGGTCCGGCACATAGGTCGGTCAGGCGCGGGTCGGGTCATCGCCGCACCGATGACTTTCTCCGGGCATCGGCGTTTCACCTGTATAACGTCGGAAGCCTCCGACCTGACGAAGAGGATCGCTTTATGGACTGGACTCTCGAACTCGTGCTGGTGCCCGTCGCGGACGTGGACCGGGCCAAGGCCTTCTACACCGAGCAGACGGGCTTCCATCTCGACGTCGACCACAGCGCCGGTGAGGATTTCCGCATCGTCCAGCTGACTCCGCAGGGATCGGCGTGCTCGATCGTGCTCATGAAGAACACCGAGACCGCGGGCGCCGCGCAGGGCCTGCACCTCTGCGTGTCGGACATCGAGGTCGCCCGGTCAGAACTCGTCGGACGCGGGGCCGAGGTCAGCGAGATCTTCCACTTCGGACCGGAGGGGCAGACGCCAGGACCGGACCCGGAGCGCGGCAGCTACAACTCCTTCCTCTCCTTCAACGACCCCGACGGCAACGGATGGATGGTCCAGGAGGTCAAGCGGTCGGCAGTGCCGGCGACGTGACGACGACGGAGGCGGACTTCGCCGACCTCACCGAACGCCACCGCCGCGAGCTGCACATCCACTGCTACCGGATGCTGGCGTCGTACGACGAGGCCGAGGACGCCGTGCAGGAGGCGCTGTTGCGGGCGTGGCGGGCCCGCGACAGCTTCGACGGGAGCTCGCTGTTTCGGGCCTGGCTCTACCGCATCGCCACCAATGTCTGCCTCGACATGATCCGGCGCAACGCACGTCAACCGACTCAGGTGCGTTCCTTCGCCGAGGTGCCGTGGCTGCAGCCCTACCCGGACCGGATCCTCGACGAAGCCGCTCCGTCCGCGGAGCAACCGGAAGCGGTCACCGTCGACCGGGAGACGATTGCACTGGCGTTCGTCGCCGCGATGCAGGCACTGCCGCCGAGACAGCGGGCGACGTTCGTCGCCCGCGACCTGCTCGGCTGGCCGGCCGGGGAAACGGCATCGCTGCTCGAGACCACCGTCGCCGCCGCCAACAGTGCGCTGCAGCGGGCCCGCGCGACGATGCAGGACCGGCTGCCCGCGCGGCGGGCGGAGTGGTCGAGGCCGACGGTGAGCGACGAGGAGAAGGTGTTGCTCGAGCGGTTCATCGCCGCGCACGAACGGTGCGACGCGGCGGCGGCCATCGCCGTCTCGGCCGAGGACATCCGGGTCACCATGCCGCCGAATCCGTTCGTCTTCGACGGGATCGCCGGGATCATGCCCCTGCTGGAGCGGGCGTTGGGCGAAGACAGGGACGGTGACTGGCGGCTGCTGCCGACCGCGGCCAACCGGATGCCGGCGGCCGCGAGCTACCTTCGCCGGACCGGTGACTCGACGTACCGGGCGTTCAAGGTCGACGTACTGCGCATCGACGCCGGTGTCATCGCGGAGATCACGACCTTCGGCCCCGCGCTCCTCCCGGCCTTCGGACTGCCGCCGACCCTGTGACCGCGGTGGGGGATCGCGCGGCCGGCCTATCGAACGACGCTGTAGAGAATGCCGTCGTGCCACTGCCCGTCGCGGAAGGCGACGTGCCGGAGCGTCCCTTCCTGGGTGAAGCCGGCCTTCTCCAGCGCCCGTTGCTCGGCGAAATTGCTGGCCTCGGTGTAGGCCTCGATACGGCTGAGCAGCGTTCGCTTGAAGAGATACGTGACCATCAGCTGATGGGCACGGGTCCCGACTCCGCGGCCCCGCTCCGATCGGGCGAGGTGAATCCCGAGGGTCCAGCATGGTTGACCGAACCACTGGTGCCGATCCCAGGAGATGGTGCCCGAGCGCTCCTCCCCGCGGGCGATCAGGACCACTCCTCCGCCGTCCGTGATGAGACTGCGACCTGAGTCCCACCGTTGGCGCCACTCCCGAGGATCCCGGAAGCCCTGCCACAGGAAGGAGCCGGCGTCGACCGGGTCGCTGATCATGTCCTGCAGAAACGGCAGGTCATCCTCGCGTACCGGTCGCAGCACTACCTCGTCGTCCGTCACAAACACCGCATCCTACGTTCGACCGCCGGGCGGTCCTCCGCGCGCGGGTGGTCGGATCGACATCGGACGCTGTACTCGCAAAATCGGGCTGGATTTGCGAGTACAGCGTCCGATGATCGCCCGCGCTGGGTGCCGGCCTCGCATGATGCCGGGGGCAGGGGCTCGGTCGTCGTACGGCGAACGCGTAAGGCAAGGTTGGACGGGCGCACCTTCCCCCGACCGAAGGGACGACGGATATGAGCAGGGCCTACGGCTTTTCCGCTTACGGCGGTCCCGAGACCGAGACCTGGTTCGACCGGCCCGAGCCGGCGCCCGGTGCAAGCGAGTTGGTGATCAAGGTCCGGGCGGTCGGGGTGAATCCCATCGACGCCAAGGTGCGCAACGGCGTGATGGCCAACCCGGAGGCGTCACCGCACTTCCCGTTCGCGTTCGGCGCGGAGGCGTCCGGCGTCGTCGTCGCGGTCGGTTCCGACGTCGACGGGTTCGCCGAGGGCGAAGAGGTGATGGGCCGCGCCGCGCAGGAGCACGGCACCTACGCCGAACACGCCGTGCTGCGCGCGGACGCGACCTCGCACAAGCCGGCGCACGTCAGTTTCGTCCAGGCGGCGGCACTGCCCGTGGCCGGCGGCACGGCCTGGGACGTGGTCGAGAAACTCGGCGTCGTCTCGGGTGAGACGTTGCTGATCAACGGTATCGGCGGGGGAGTCGGGGTGATGGCGGCCCAGCTGGCCCGCGACCGCGGCGCGGCCGTGTTCGGAGCCGCCAGCGAGGGCAAGCGGGCGCTGGTGGAGAGCCTGGACGCCGTACTGGTGCCCTACGACACCGGCGACGTCGTCGCCCAGACGCGCGAGCTCCTGCCCGGTGGTGTCGACGCGATCCTCGACGTGGTCGGCGGCGAATCGCTGCGGCAGGTCGCCGTTCTGATCACCGATCCGGCGAGGATCGTCTCGATCGTCGATCCCGGTGTCGTGGAGCTGGGGGGACAGCTCGTGGTGTCGACCGCCGCGGGTGTTCCCGCCGTGGCCGACCTGGTCGCCGCCGGCAAGGTCGACCCCAAGGTGCTGCAGACCTACCCCTTCGACGAAGCGCCGCACGCGCTGCGGTCGGTGGAGTCCGGCCACGTGCTCGGCAAGGTCGTGATCGACATGGACCAGACCACCGAGTCATAGGCGGGCTAGCGGACCTCGCGGCTGACCAGCCGCTCCATCCGGCGGAGTTCGGTCGGGCGGATGTTGCGGTCGACGGCCCGGTGGTCGGCGACGGCAGGCAGCGCCGCGACCGCCTCGCGGCGGCCGGCGTGATCGACGAAGACCCGGGCGAGGCGGCGCCGTACCACCGAGGTCAGGGTGCGTACGGCGAGCGACGCGTCCGACTCGAACGCGCGCAGCACGATCCAGGTCAACGCCACGTCGGCGCCCGGCGCACCGACGGCGGCGTTGGTCCAGTCGATGACCACCGGTCCCGACGGCGGGAGCAGCACGTTGGCCGGGTGCAGGTCGAGGTGCAGGACCGCGTCACCCGGTGCGGCGAACGCCTTCATCCCGGGCAGGCCTCGGATCTCGTGCAGCCGGCGGTGCAGGTCGGCGAGTAGCCGGGCATGGCGATCCACCCGCCACGGTCGCCGTACGAGATCCTCGAGCATGGTCGGGCCGGTGATCCGCTCGAGCACCATCTCTCCGGGGCCGACCCGGTGCACCGCCGGCACGGGGTAGCCCGCCGCCCGGACGTGGTCCATCACCTGCGCCTCGGCGACGTAGGAGCGGTCGCGCGTCGCCCGGCGGAGCACCCGGTCCGGACCGAGCTCGTAGACGACGGTGTCGCGCCCGGCGGCCAGCCGAGGTCCAAGCTCGGCGTCGGGCACAGGTTCGTCGCTGACCAGCACGGGACAATCATGGCGACCTCGGGTACGCCGGCCCAGCCCGGCCTCTCGGACGCCCCGCGGAGTTGCGTCAACGCGAGGTTGACGGCCGCTCGATCGTCAACCTAGTGTTGACGCATGACGAACTCGCCCGTCTCCCTCGACAACCTCATCGCCTTCGTCGAGGCCCTCGACCCCAGCGGCGGGCCGCTGGACAACCTCTCGGCCGCCGTCGCCGTGTCCGTCCGCCTCGACGAGCAGTCCGACGCCCTCATCGGTCATTTCGTCGACCGGGCCCGTCGCTCCGGCGCGTCCTGGAGCCAGATCGGCGCCAGCATGGGCGTGTCGAAACAGGCCGTCCAGAAGCGTTTCGTCCCGCGGCTCGACGCCGACAACCTCGTGCCCGAGGACCAGCTGTTCACCCGCTTCACCCCGCGGGCGCGCAACGTCCTCGCCGCCGCCGGGCAGATCGCCGGGCCGGCGAACCCCATCGGCCCGGCCGAGATCACCGGTGGCCTGTTGACCGAGCCCGCGGGAATCGCCGCGACGGTCATCCACGGCGCGGGCCTCACCGACGAGCAGATCTACGCCGCCTTCGAGCTCGAGCCGGCCACCGTCGGCGGAGACGCCGACCCGGCCGCGCTCCGCGAGCTGGGATTCACTCCGGACGGAAAGGTCGCGCTGCGCGAGACGCTGCGCGCGGTGCTGCGACTGGGCCACAACTACGTCGGGACCGAACACCTCCTGCTCGGCGTCATCTACACCGAGGGCGAGGTCGCCCGGAAGCTCGAAGAGCTGGGGCTCGGCGCGGACTTCGCCGAGCAGGCGCTCGCGGCGGAGATCGCGAAGGTCAAGGCGCAGCGACAGGCCGGGTAGCGGCCCGCGCAGCGGCCGACGCAGTCAGGCCAGGTCCCCGGCCGCGGCGACGAAGCCGTCGCCGCGGTAGGTGACGGGCGTCGGGTCGAGCCAGTGGACGAGCGGGTCCTTCATGGCGAACGCGAAAAAGTGGTTGCCGGTCGGGTTGTAGT
>DASXJE010000099.1 GCA_036497565.1 Mycobacteriales bacterium | reverse complement strand
GATCCGTCGGCGGCGGACAAGGCGACGATCGACACGCAGATCAGCGGCAAGAAGATCAAGGTCTACATCTACAACAGCCAGAACTCCACGCCGGACGTGTCCGAGCAGGTGTCGGCGGCCCGGAAGGCGGGGATCCCGGTCGCGCAGATCACCGAGACCCTGTCGCCCGCCGGCGCCACCTTCCAGCAGTGGCAGGTCACCCAGCTGCGGTCGCTCGAGCGGGCGCTGGCTCAGGCGAGCGGCACATGACCAGCGGATCGACCCGTCCGGACAACGCCGCGACCGGTGCACGCGACGCCGGGCCGGACGGCCCACCCGTCGTGGTGTCGCTCGACCGTGCGTCCGCGACCGTCGGTGGTCGCATGATCTGGTCGGACATCAGCCTGCAGATCCACGCCGGGCAGTTCATCGCCGTGCTCGGCCCGAACGGTGCCGGCAAGTCCACGTTGCTCAAGGCGGTCCTCGGACTGATCCCGATCAGCGCCGGGACCGTGACGGTGCTGGGATCGCGACCCGGCCAGCGCAACGACCGGATCGGGTATCTCCCGCAGCGGCGCGCGTTCGACCAGGGGACCCGGATCCGCGGGGTCGACATCGTCCGGATGGGGCTGGACGGCGACCGGTGGGGTACGCCGCTCCCCGGCTGGTTGCGCGGCCGGCGGTCCCGCGAAAACCGCGCCCGGGTGGCCGAGGTCATCGACCTGGTCGGAGCGCGCGGCTACGCCCACCGCCCGATCGGTCAGTGCTCGGGCGGCGAGCAACAGCGGCTGCTGATCGCGCAGGCTCTGGTACGCCGTCCGTCGCTGCTGATCCTCGACGAACCGCTGGACAGCCTGGATGTCGCCAGCCAGGCATCGGTGAGCGCGCTGATCAAGGATGTGTGCCGCAGCCAGAACGTCGCGGTGGTGCTGGTCGCCCATGACGTCAACCCGATCCTGGCGTGGCTGGACCAGGTCATCTATCTCGCCCGCGGCGGTGCGGCGATGGGGACGCCGGAGGAGGTGATCACCGCCGAGACGTTGAGCGTGTTGTACGGCACGCCGATCGACGTCCTGCGGGACCGGGCCGGCCGGCTGGTGGTGGTCGGCCAGCCGGACAGCCCGGCGACGCACCAGCCGTGACCCCCGGCCTGAGCTGGAACGTCGTCGACGACGTCCAGCAGTTGCTCAGCTTCCCCTTCATGGTCAACGCATTGCGGGCCGGCACGATCGTGGCGATCGTGGCCGGTGCCATCGGCTACTTCATGGTGCTGCGGCGACAGGCATTCGTCGGCCACACCCTCGCCCTCATCGGATTCCCGGGCGCGGCGGGAGCGACCCTGCTCGGCATCAGCGCCGGCTTCGGCTACTTCGGCTTCTGCATCGCCGGCGCGCTGATCATCGCCGCCCTGCCCGGTGCCGGGCGGGCGAGCGGAGGTCTCGGGCGCTACGGCGAGGAGTCCGCCGTGATCGGCACGGTGCAGGGCTTCGCGCTGGCGTGCGGCTTTCTGTTCGTCAGCCTGTACAAGGGCTTTCTGTCCGGGCTGAACGACCTGCTCTTCGGCACCATCATCGGCGTCACCAACAGCCAGGTGCTCGTCCTGCTGATCGCCGGCGTCGTCGCGCTGCTGGTGCTCGCGGCGTTGGCGCGACCACTGCTCTTCGCCAGCGTCGACCCCGACGTGGCCGGAGCGCGCGGCGTGCCGGTACGCCTGGTCGGTGCCGCCTTCCTCGTGCTGCTCGGTGTCGCCGCCGCGGGGACCAGTCAGGTGACCGGGAGCCTTCTGGTGTTCGCGCTGCTCGTTGCGCCGGCCGCCGCCGCGAGCCGGCTCACCGCACGGCCCGCGGTGGGCGTGCTGCTGTCGGTGGTGCTCGCCCTCGCCGTCACCTGGGTCGGTGAGGCGATCGCCTACTTCTCGCCGTACCCGATCGGATTCTGGGTCACCACGTTGGCCTTCGCCGTCTTCCTGCTCGCCAGCGCGTATCGCACCGCAGCGGACCGGCGGGCCGGCCGCGCCCGGACCACCACTCCCCAACTGTCCGGGGCCTCGTGATGGGGGCCTCCTGATGGGCGCACTCGGTCACATGCTTTCCCATCCCTTCATCCAGCACGCCCTGATCGCCGGGACCTCGATCGCCGTACTGTCCGGGCTGGTCGGGTATTTCGTGGTGCTGCGCGGGCAGGTCTTCGCCGGCGACGCCCTCTCCCACACGGCGTACGCCGGGGCGCTGGCCGCCCTCGCCGCCGGGGTCGATCTCCGGTTCGGCCTGTTCGCCGCGACCATCGCCGTCGGCCTGATCCTCGGTCTGCTCGGCGGGCGGGGCGCAGCCGACGACGTCGTCATCGGCACCACCTTCGCGTGGGTGCTCGGACTGGGCGTCTTCTTCCTCGCCCTCTACACGACTCACACGTCGACCGGGAACAGCACCGCGAGCGTCACCGTGCTGTTCGGGTCGATCTTCGGCATCAGCGCCGGAGCTGCCGCCACGGCGGCCTGGATCGCCGCGGGCCTGGTCGTCGTACTGCTGGTGATCGCGCGGCCGTTGCTCTACGCCAGCCTCGACCCGGCCGTCGCCGCCGCCCGCGGTGTGCCGGTCCGGCTGCTCGGGCCGCTGTTTCTCGCTGTGGTCGGCGCGACCGCCGCGGAGACCACCCAGGCCGTCGGCGCGTTACTGCTGTTCGGCCTTCTTGCCGCTCCGCCCGCCGCCGCTCAACGCCTCACCGACCGGCCGTGGTCGGCGTTCGCGCTCTCGGCGGTGCTCGCCGTCGCGGCGATGTGGATCGGTATCACCCTCGCCTACGCAGTTCCCCAGCTGCCGGCCAGCTTCACGATCATGGCCGTGTCCACCGCGATCTACGGCACCGCGCTGGCGGTCACCGCCGGTCGACGCCGCCGCGAACGACGAGTCCCGGGGGCTACGCCGATCCCGGCGCCGAGTGCTGCGGGCACAGCCCGAACACCTCCAGGGTGTGGCTGACCTCGGTGTAACCCGCCGTCGAGGCGACCCGCTCGGCCCAGGCTTCGACTTCGGGGCCGCTGACCTCGACGCTGCGCCCGCAGACCCGGCACACCAGATGGTGGTGATGGTCGCTGGTCGGCGCGGTGGCCTCGCCGCAGAGTCGGTACTGCGCCTCGCCGTCGGCGGTGTGGACGACGTCGGCCCGGCCCAGCTCGGCGAGACGGCTCAGATGCCGGTAGACCGTCGTGAGGCCTACGCGGTCGCCGCGCCGACGCAACTCACCGTGCAGTTCCTGGGCGGTGCGGAACCCGTCCGCACCGGCCAGTATGGCGTCGACCGCGTCACCCTGGCGAGTGTTGCGGATCCGATCGCCGCGCCGGACCGGCCCGTCGTACATCCGACAAGTGTATGCATCGGGCGGTCGAGACGGCTCGTCCCCGCGTCAGGCGGCGGTCGTGCTCCGGAACCGGCGCAGTGCGAGCGGCACGCACACCGCGGTGATGAGCACGCACCAGCCGATCATCGCGAGTACGGGGTGCTCCAACTGCCAGGAACCGTGCGAATGGGTGCCCTGGCAGACCTGCCGGACGGCGGCGACCAGAGCGGACAGCGGGTCCCACTCGCCGATGACCCGGGGCACCGTCTGCATCCCGCTGATGGGGACGAACGTGCCGGCGAGGAACGACAACGGGAACACGATCGCGAAGCCGAGCCCCTGCATGCCGTCCGAGCTGCGGATGATCATGCCGAGCAGAACTCCGAACCAGGTGAAGGCGGTCAGGCCGAGCAGGATCAATCCGGCAAGCTCCAGCCCGGACGCGATAGTCAGGTCGGGTCGCCAACCCAGCGCCAGTCCGATGCCGATGATGATGACCATGCCGAGGATCTGCTCGATGATCTGCCCGAGGACCTGGGCGGTGATGACGGAGAGTCGGGTGACCGGCAGGGACCGGAACCGGTCGATGACCCCGCTGGTGAAGTCGGTCGCGGTGGCGACCCCGGCACCGATCACGCCGAACGCGAGGCCCTGGCCGACGAGACCGGGAAGCAGGTAGTCCTGGTAGCGCATGCCGGGGATGTGGATCGCGGAGCCGAAGACATAGAGGAAGAGCAGCGTGAAGACGATCGGCTGGATCGTCACGTCCGACAGTCGTTCCGGCACGCGCGGAATGGTCTGCAGGCTCCGGCCGACGAGCAGGCCGGTCTCGCGCAGGTAGCGCAACGACCTGCTCGGTCGGGCCGGCAACGGTTCGGTGATGGCGGTCGCGGTCAGGGCGGTCATGCGGACACCTCGAGGGGCTCGTCGACGGTCTGGTCGGTGGTGGGCGGTTGCCCGGTGAGGGCGAGGAACGCGTCGTCGAGGGTCGGGCGGCGCAGGGCCAGCTCGTCGACGGGCACTCCGGCGGCGGCCACGACGTCGGCGACTGCTCGCAGGTCCGAGGCCTCGCTCGGTGCCGGGATGGAGATCATCCGACGGTCGCGGGCCACCGTCAGGTCGAACGCGGGGTCGAGTGCCGACACGAGCCGGTCGAGGCCCGAGCCGTCGGTGGCGACAACGTCGACCCGCTGGTCGCCGATCTGGGCCTTCAGCTGTGCGGGTGTGCCGGCGGCGGCCGCCCGGCCGTGGTCGATGAGGACGATGCTGTCGGCGAGCTCGTCGGCTTCTTCGAGGTACTGGGTCGTCAGCAGCAGAGTGACCCCCTCGCCGACGAGCTCACGGATCGTCGACCAGACCACCTGCCGGCTGCGCGGATCGAGCCCGGTGGTGGGCTCGTCGAGCACCAGCAACCGTGGCTGGACGACCAGGCTCGCGGCGAGGTCGACCCGCCGACGCTGACCGCCCGAAACCGATTTCACCAGCTTGTCGCGGAATTCGCCGATGTCGAAGCGGTCGCTGAGCTGGTCGGCCACCCGGATGGCGGCGGCCCGCCCGTAGCCACGCAGCCGGGCCATCAGCACGAGGTTCTCGTGCGCGGTGAGGTTGGCCTCGAGCGCCGCGAACTGGCCGGTCAGCGAGATGACGCTACGGACGACGTCGGCGTCGCGGCCCACGTCGTAACCGCAGACGAAGGCCTGGCCGCTGGTGGGCTCGGACAACGTCGCAAGCATCCGCACGATGGTGGTCTTGCCGGCGCCGTTGGGTCCGAGCAGCGACGCCACGGTGCCGGCCGGCACCTGCAGGTCGATGCCGTCCACGGCGGTGAAGTCCCCGAAGCGTTTGGTGAGGCGCTCGGTGACGACGGCAAGTTCTTGTGTAGACAACTCGGCTCCTTAGGCAGCCTGGCGGATCAACACGGATGAATGTACAGTCACTAGAAACATCCAGCAACAGTATTTAGCGAACCGGGAGGCGGCTACCATCTCCGTCATGAACGAGCGCGACGACGAGGAGCCGACCGGACCGCAGGCGGAAGGACTGCGTGAGCGCAAGAAGCGCCTGATGCGCCAGCTGATCTCGGACACGGCGACCGGGATGTTCCTCGAGCGTGGGTTCGACGACGTGAAGGTCACCGAGATCGCGGAGGCCTGCGGCGTGTCGGAGAAGACCGTCTACAACTACTTCTCCACGAAGGAGGCGTTGCTCCTCGACCGCGAGGAGGACATCGCCACAGCGATCCGCGCCGCGTTCGGTCCGGGCGCGCCGGCACGGTCACCGATCGAGGCGGCGCTCGAGATTCTCGCGCAGGATGTCGAGAGCCTGCGTGTTGCGTGGCGAAGCGGCGGGGAAAAGTCCGACGGGCTGAGGATGTTCCGCCGGTTCACCGACCTCGTCGACAGCACCCCGTCGCTGCGGGCGGCACAGCGCGACATGATGGATCGGCTCGTGCGCGTGGCGGCCGAGGCGATGGCCGAGCGGGCCGGGGTGAGCCCCGACGACCCCGAGCCGCAGATCGCCGCGGACGCCATCCTCGGTCTCTGGCGGATCCAGTACCAGGCCATGCGGCGCTACGCCGACGATGAGCACACTCCTGACGAGGTCATCGACCTTGCCGCGGCGGAGGTACGCCGGGCAGCTCGCCTGATCGAATCCGGCCTGTGGGCATTCGGCGTGATGGTGCAGGGCGGCGGAAGTCGCGAGCAGCTGACCGCGGCCGCCGAGGCCGCACATCGCGCCGGCAAACAGGTCGCCACCGCGCTCCGGCAGGCGCGGACGATCTGGCGGGAGATTCAACAGGAGGCGCAGGCCGGCGGGCACGAACCGCGTGGAGCACACGGGCAGCAGGAGGAGTGGAAGCGCGTGCAGCGTGACCAGAAGGAGCAGTGGAAACAGATCGTCAAGGAGCAGCACGAGCAGATTCAGCAGGCCCGCCGCGACCTACAGCAAAAACAGCGGCAGTTGAGACGCGATATGCAGCAGTCCGCTCGCGCGGCGCGCGACCCGCGCCGGAAGCACTAGCCGGATCGTCAGGCGGGCCGCCGCAACCCAAAACGCCGGAGGTGTGGGTCGGCACGAGCGGCCGACCCACACCCTCGGCGATCAGCGCAGGTCGAACCGGTCGAGATTCATGACCTTGTCCCACGCCGCCACGAAGTCACGCACGAACTTCTCCTGCGCGTCGTCCGTCCCGTAGGCCTCCGCGATTCCCCGCAGTTGGGAGTTCGACCCGAAGACGAGGTCGACGGCGGTGGCCGTCCACTTGACCTCGCCCGTGGTCCGGTCCCGACCGTCGTACACGTTCTCGGTCGAGGCGGACGCCTTCCACTCCGTGCCCATGTCGAGCAGGTTGACGAAGAAGTCGGTGGTCAACGTCTCGGGTCGGTCGGTGAGAACGCCGGTCTGGGACCGACCAACGTTGGCGTTCAAGGCCCGCATGCCGCCGATCAGCACCGCCATCTCCGGAGCGGTCAGCGTCAGCAGGTAGGCGCGGTCCACCAATAGCGTCTCCGGCGAGAGCTTCTCACCGGCACGCAGATAGTTGCGGAACCCGTCAGCCCGTGGTTCGAGGACCGCGAACGACTCGACGTCGGTCTGCTCCTGCGTGGCGTCGTTGCGTCCCGGCGCGAACGGGACCGTGACGTCCTGGCCGGCGTTCTTGGCCGCTTGCTCCACCGCGGCGCAACCGCCCAACACGATCACGTCGGCAAGGGAGATCTTCTTCCCCCCGGTCTGGGCGGCGTTGAAGTCCTGCTGGATCTGCACAAGGGCAGGAAGTACCCTCGCGAGTTCGGTCGGCTCGTTGACCGCCCAGTTCCGTTGCGGCTCCAGCCGGATCCGCGCGCCATTCGCGCCGCCGCGCTTGTCGGTGCCGCGGAAGCTCGCGGCGGACGCCCACGCGGTGGCCGCCAGCTCGGAAATGGACAGTCCCGATTCGAGGATCTTGCCCTTGAGCGCAGCGACGTCCGCACTGCCGACCAGCTCGTGATCGACCGCCGCGACCGGGTCCTGCCACAGCTGCGGCTCCGCCACCCACGGGCCCAGGTAGCGCGAAACCGGCCCCATGTCGCGGTGCAACAGCTTGTACCACGCCTTCGCG
>DASXJE010000098.1 GCA_036497565.1 Mycobacteriales bacterium | reverse complement strand
GAAAGCGGTGAAGGCCTCCCGAGGGAGGCCTTCTGACCTGCTGAGATACCTGGGTGGGCGACGCTGGGATCGAACCAGCGACCTCTACCGTGTCAAGGTAGCGCTCTCCCACTGAGCTAGCCGCCCAGGCTGATACGAGGTGGAGACGGGATTCGAACCCGTGTACACGGCTTTGCAGGCCGTTGCCTCGCCTCTCGGCCACTCCACCGCGAGGCGCAGGGGCCTCTCCGAGCGGACGACGGGACTCGAACCCGCGACCCTCACCTTGGCAAGGTGATGCGCTACCAACTGCGCTACGTCCGCATACCCACGCCCACCGGCTGACGCGGAGATTGACTCTATCCGACCGTACCGGGCGGGTTCAAACCGCCACCGGCGCCGGAAGGTCAGCCGGTCGGAGCGGCGGCGAGGCCGGTGCAGCCCCGCAGGGCGGCCCAGGCCCGGACCTTGCCGGCCGCCGCGGCGCCGTGGACCGGCACCGGCAGGCCCCGCGGGTCGATGTACGCCGGAGCCAGCGCGGCCTTTACGACCCGCCCGTGCCGGAAGGTCATCGTGAGTACGCCGGTGTCGTTGGAGTAGGCGTTGTCCCGCCACCACACGTAGTTGCCCATCCCGTAGTCGACGTAGGTCCGGCCGAGCCACCCCGCGCCGAGCAGCAGGTGGGCGTGCGTGCCCACGACCGCTGCGGCGCCGGCGTCGGAGAGCCGCCGGGCGAGGTCGCGCTGGACCGGCAGCGGGCACCCGTCGCCCTCCTGACCCCAGTGCACGTAGACCAGCACGATCTCGGCGTGCCGGCGGGCCTGCCGGACGGCCGCGACCAGCCGGTCGGAGAACGCCGACGCGATCCCCGGCCCCGTCGCGGTCGCCGACCAGGCCGTGAGGGTGTAGTCGTCGATCTGGCTGGCGGCGAGAATCGCGACCCGGTGCCCACGCACGGTCGTGGTGTACGGCGCGTAGGCCGCCGCGGCGTCGGACCCGATGCCGATCACCGGGAAGTGGCTGGACCGGATCGCGGCCAGCGAGTCGGCCAGGCCCTGCGGGCCGTAGTCGACCGCGTGGTTGTTGGCCATCGTGGCGACGTCGACGCCTGCGGACCGCAGCGCCGTCAACGCGGAGGCCGGCGCCCGGAAGTGGAACTCCTTGGGCTGGGGGACGCCGCGGCCGGTGATCGCCGTCTCGAGGTTGACCATGGTGATGTCGGCCGCGGACAGGGCCGGGGCGATCGGCTCGAGGGCGGTGGCCGGGTCGGCGAGCCGGGCGCCCAGTCGGCCCGCGAAGTGCACGTCGCCCGCCACCGCGATCCGGACGTCGGCGACCGGCCGGGGGGCCGGCCGGCCCCTCGTCGGTGTCGGGCTCGGCGTCGCCGTGGTCGCGCGGATCTTGTGCGGGCTCCCCGATCCGGGTGCCGGCCGGGCCGCGGGAGAAGGGGTGGAGCAGGCGGCGAGGACCGCTCCGGCGGCCAGCGTCGCGAGGAGACGGCGCCCGTGTAGCGACCGGGCGACGCCGGGATGACCTCGGCCCACGACGGCCAGGCTAGTGCTCCGCGCCCGGTTGACGACCGACCGTGGCGGTGCGCGGCGGGTCGTATCCGGCAAGTGGGATCACCCCGATCGGCCCGCCCGCTAGCGTGTGCTCTGAACCGGACCTCCGGTCGGCGCCGAACACGGTACGTGAGGACTGCAGTGGTGACTGAGCCGCCCGCGGGCGAGGCCGGCGTCGACGACGCCGACCTGATCGCCCGCGTCGGCGCCGGTGACCAGGACGCCCTCGCCGTCCTCTATGACCGTTATGGCCGTCCCTGCTTCTCGCTGGCCCGCCGGATCACGGCCGACATCACCTTCGCCGAAGACGTCGTCCAGGAGGTGTTCCTCGCCGTGTGGCGGGCTCCGGGGAAGTTCGATCCCGGCCGCGGGGCGTTCGGCTCCTGGCTGCTCGCGATGACCCATCACAAGGCGGTCGACGCCGTACGCCGGGAGGAGACGCTGCGCCGGCGGCGGGCCGAGAGCGCCGACGGCGCCGACGCCGCCCGGCAGCACGACGTCCCGGGCGTGGAGGACCAGGTCTGGACCGGCCTGCGCGGGGACCGGGTGCGCGCGGCCCTGCGCGGGCTGCCCGGCGTGCAGCGGGAGGCGCTCGGCCTGGCCTACTTCGGCGGCTACACCCAACGCGAGGTCGCAGCGCTGACCGGCGCACCCTTGGGCACGGTCAAGACCCGGATGCTGGCCGGCATGCGCCGGCTCGCCACGCTGCTCGGTGACGTGGCGGACTCCGCCGGTACGGCGGACGACGAAGGAGCACTCCCGTGAACGCCCCCCGCGACGAGCACGCCGAGTTCGACGAACTCGCGGTCGGGTGGGCCCTGCACGCGCTCGAGCCGGACGACGAGGAGAGCTTCGCCGTGCACCTGCGCGGATGCTCCCGCTGCACCGTCACGGTGCAGACCACCACCGGTGCCCTCACCGAGATCGCCGGCGCGATCCCTGAGGACGAGCCGCCGCCGGGGCTGCGCGACCGGATCATGGGCGCGGTGGCCCGGGAGCCGCAGGAGACCCAGCCCCCGCAGGAGGCACAGCAGCACCGGCCGCCCGCGACCCCGCCGCCGGCGATCCCGCCGGCCGCAACCCCGTCGCCCGCGCCGGGCGCGAGCACTCCGGCGTGGCGTCGCGGGCGGGTCCTGGCCGCGGCCGCCGCGGTGCTGGCGGTCGTCGTCGGTCTCGGGGTGTGGAACGTCGTCCTGCAAGGGGACCGCGACCACCAGGCGAGCCTCGCGCAGCTGTACTCCCGCGCGGTCCACGACGTGACCAGGCCGGGCGTCCCCAGGGCCCAGCTCACCACCGCCGCCGGCGCGCCCATGGCGACCGTGGTCGGAGGCGACGACAAGCTCCGCGTGGTCACCGTCCGGATGCCCGAGAACGACACCCGGACGTCGGTCTACGTGCTGTGGGGGGTGCCCAAGCACGGATCCCCGACGGCAATCGGGACGTTCGACGTGACACGGGACGGCATCAACGACACCGTCGTACGCTCGACAAACGCCGGAGCCCGCTTCCCCGCCTACGCGGTCAGTCACGAGCCCGGCCGGCAGGCGCCCACCCGGCCGTCTGCGGTCATCGCGAGCGGAACTGTGAGCGATTGAGCTGAGCGATACGCGGCGCGCGGGCGGGATACGGGCCTGGCGGGACCGGGTGCGGGCGCACCCGGTGCTGCGGCAGGTCTACCGCGGCGCGGTCGCGATCGTCGGGACCGCGGTCATCGCCGGCGGCATCCTGCTGCTCCCGCTGCCGGGTCCCGGGTGGGTGATCATCTTTCTCGGGCTGGCGATCCTCGGCAGCGAGTTCACCTGGGCGAAGCGGCTGCTGCGGTTCGCGCGGGACAAGGTCACCGCGTGGACCCGCTGGGCGGCCCGGCAGTCCCTTCCGGTGCGGGTGCTCCTCGCCGCCGGCGTAGTCGCGATCGTCGCGGGGGTCCTGGTCGGGTACTTCGCCTGGCAAGGGGTGCCCTCGTGGGTGCCGTTCATCGGGTAAGGTCGGCACGCTGATCCGGCCGGGGGAAACCGCACGTGCCGGGGCGATTAGCTCAGCGGGAGAGCGCCTCGTTCACACCGAGGAGGTCACTGGTTCGATCCCAGTATCGCCCACCGGGTTTCTTCCGTTCCGAGGCGACGCGAACCCTTTCTCCCGAGGAGCACACAGTGTCCAGCCCCGAGTCGTCCTCCGGTCACGCCGTCGTCGCGGTACCGGCCGGGACGACGGCGGGGGAGGCGCTGACCACCGCGGGAATCGCCGACGCCGTCGTCGTCCGTGACCCCGAGGGACAGCTGCACGACCTCGACTGGGCCCCGCATGGACCGGCCGAGGTCGAGCCGGTACCGATCGCGAGCCCGGCCGGGCGCGCGGTGCTGCGGCACTCCACGGCGCACGTGATGGCCCAGGCCGTGCAGGAGCTCTTCCCCGACGCCAAACTCGGCATCGGACCGCCGGTGCAGGACGGGTTCTACTACGACTTCGGTGTCGACGAGCCCTTCCATCCCGAGGACCTCGAGCGCATCGAGAAGCGGATGCGGGCGATCGTCAAGGAGGGGCAGACCTTCGTCCGCCGGGTCGTCGACGACGAAGAGGCCCGTGAGGAGCTCGCCGACGAGCCCTACAAGCAGGAGCTGATCGGCCTGAAGGGCTCGGCCGCCGATGCGGCCGAGGGCGCCTCCGTCGAGGTCGGCGCGGGCGAGCTGACCATCTACGACAACGTGCGCCGCGACGGCTCGGTGGCCTGGAAGGACCTGTGCCGAGGGCCGCATCTGCCCACCACCAAGGCGATTCCGGCGTTCACGCTGACCCGCAGCGCGGCGGCGTACTGGCGGGGCAACGAGGCCAACCCGCAACTGCAGCGGATCTACGGCACGGCGTGGGAGTCGCGCGACGCGCTCAAGGAGCACCTGCGGATGGTCGCGGAGGCCGAGCGGCGCGACCACCGCCGCCTGGGCGCCGAGCTCGACCTGTTCAGCTTCCCGACCGAGATCGGCTCCGGGCTCGCCGTGTGGCATCCGCGCGGCGGCACCATCCGGCGGGTCATGGAGGAGTACTCGCGCCGGCGGCACGAGGACGGGGGCTACGAGTTCGTCTACACGCCGCATCTGGCCAAGTCGACGCTGTTCGAGACCTCCGGCCATTTGCAGTGGTACGCCGACGGCATGTACCCGCCGATGCAGATGGAGGGTGCCGACTACTACCTCAAGCCGATGAACTGCCCGATGCACCTGATGATTTTCAAGTCGCACGGGCGCTCCTACCGCGAACTCCCGGTCCGGTTGTTCGAGTTCGGATCGGTCTACCGCTACGAGAAGTCCGGCGTCGTGCACGGCCTGACCCGGGCCCGCGGCTTCACCCAGGACGACGCCCACATCTTCTGCGCCCCGGACCAGCTGCAGGACGAGCTGGCCAGCCTGCTGCGCTTCGTGCTCGACCTGCTCCGCGACTTCGGGCTCACCGAGTTCACCGCGGAGCTGTCGACCCGGCCGGAGAAGTTCGTCGGGGAGATCGCGCAGTGGAACGAGGCGGAGGCCGCGCTCGAGGAAGCGCTCAAGCGCGCCGACGTGCCCTATTCGATCGCCGAAGGCGAGGGCGCCTTCTACGCACCGAAGATCGACGTGCACGTGCAGGATGCGATCGGTCGCCGTTGGCAGCTGTCGACACTGCAGGTCGACCTCCAGCTGCCGGAGCGCTTCGACGTCGAGTACCAGGACGCCGACGGCACCCGGCGGCGGCCCTACATGATCCACCGGGCGTTGTTCGGGTCCGAAGAGCGGTTCTTCGCCATCCTGCTCGAGCACTACGCCGGCGCGTTCCCGGTGTGGCTGGCCCCGGTACAGGCCGTCGGGATCCCGGTGTCCGACTCGCACGTCGACTACCTCACCGGTGTCGTCGATCGGCTGCGGGACCGTGGGATCCGGGCCGAGGTCGACGCCTCCGACGACCGGATGCAGAAGAAGATCCGCACCCAGACCAAGCAGAAGGTGCCCTACCTGTTGATCGCGGGCGACGACGACGTCGCCGCCGGTGCGGTGTCCTTCCGTTACCGCGACGGGTCGCAGCGCAACGGCATCCCGGTCGAGCAGGCGATCGAGGAGATCGCGGCGACAGCGGCGTCCCGCGACAACGCGTCGCCGAGCGCGGCCACCTCGTCGTGACCGAGCGGTCCGACGCGACGGACGCCTTCGAGCGGCTGTGGACGCCGCACCGGATGGCCTACATCCGCGGTGAGAGCAAGCCCGGTGATTCCGACGAGTGCCCGTTCTGCGCGGCCCCGGCCGGATCGGACGAGGACGGTCTGATCGTCGCGCGCGGCGACACCGTCTACGCCGTCCTCAATCTCTATCCCTACAACGCGGGCCATCTGCTCGTGGTGCCCTACCGCCACGTCCCCGACTACACCGACCTCACCGACGGGGAGTGCGCCGACGTCGCGGCCTTCACCCGGCAGGCGATGCGGACGCTGCGCGCCGTGAGCGGTGCGCACGGCTTCAACATCGGGATGAACCAGGGCAGCGTCGCGGGAGCCGGGATCGCCGCGCACCTGCATCAGCACGTCGTCCCGCGCTGGGGTGGCGACACCAACTTCATGCCGGTCGTCGGCCTCACCCGGGTGCTGCCCGAACTGCTCGCCGACACCCGCGCGCTGCTCGCCGAGGCGTGGCCGGTCGGCTGACCCTCAGGCTGAGGCGGTCTCCTTGAGCAGGTGCGAGGCCTCGTGCTCGGGCATGGGGTCGTGCCGCAGATAGGTGCGGGCGAACCGGCCGGTGCCGGCCGTGATCGACCGGAGGTCGACGGCGTACCGCATGAGTTCGGATTCGGGGACCTCGGCGCTGACCTTCGACCGTTCGTTGCCGACCGGCTCGGTGCCGGTGACCCGCCCGCGCCGCCCGGACAGATCGCTCAGCACGGCACCGACGTAATCGTCGGGCACCTCGACCGCGACCGTGTCGACCGGCTCCAGCAGCTGGATGCGGCCGTGCCCCGCGGCCTCGCGCAGCGCCAGCGCGCCCGCTGTCTGGAACGCGGCGTCGGAGGAGTCGACGCTGTGGGTCTTGCCGTCGACCAGCGTCACGCGGACGTCGACCAGCGGGAACCCCGCCGCGACACCGCGGACCATCTGCGCCCGGACACCCTTCTCGACCGACTGGATGAACTGGTTGGGTACGGCGCCGCCCACGATCTTGTCGACGAACTCGAAGCCGGCGCCGCGGTCGAGCGGTTCGACCTCGATGTCGCAGATCGCGTACTGCCCGTGGCCGCCGGACTGCTTGACGTGCCGACCGCGTCCGGTGGCGCGCGCTCCGAACGTCTCCCGCAGCGGGGTGATGACCGGGACGGTCTTCAGGTCGACGCCCTGTTCCTTCAGCCGGTCGAGCAGGACGTCGGCGTGCGCCTCGCCCATGCACCACAGCACGAGCTGGTGCGTCTCGGCGTTGCGCTCCAGGCGCATCGTCGGGTCACCGGCGGTCAGCTTCACGAGGCCTTTCGCGAGTGCGTCCTCGTCGCTGCGTGACGTCGCCTGCACGGCCACCGGCAGGAGCGGTTCGGGCATGTCCCAGGCGGCGATCAGCATCGGGTCGTCCTTCGCCGACACGGTGTCGCCGGTTTCGGCGCTGGCCAGCTTGGTCACCGCGCAGATGTCACCGGCCACGCAGCGGGTCACCGGCCGCAGCGTGGCGCCGAGCGGGGAGTGCAGGTGCCCGAGCCGCTCGTCCTCGTCGTGGTCGTCGTGCCCGCGCTCGGCCAGGCCGTGCCCGGAGACGTGCACCGGGGTGTCCGCCCGCAGCGTCCCGGAGAAGACCCGCACCAGGGAGACCCGGCCGACGTAGGCGTCGACCGTCGTCTTGACCACCTCGGCGACCAGCGGGCCGGCCGGGTCGCAGGTGAGCGGCGGGTGCGGGTTGCCGTCCACCCCGGTGGTCGGCGGCAGGTCGCGTTCGAGCGGGGACGGAAAGGCGCTGGTCAGCAGCTCCAGCAGCTCGGCGATGCCGACACCGGTCGTCGCGGAGGAGCCCAGGACGGGGAAGAACGAGCCGCGGGCGACCGCGGTCTCGAGGTCGTCGACGAGGATGTCCATGTCGATGTCCTCGCCGCCCAGATAGCGCTCCATCAGGGTCTCGTCCTCGCTTTCGGCGATGACCCCTTCGATCAGGGCGTTGCGGGCCTCCTCGATCAGCTGCAGATGTTCGGGGTCGGGGTCGCGTTCGGTCGGCGGGTAACCGGACGCCGAGTAGTCGAAGACCTTGCGCGAGAGCAGACCGATCATTCCGGCGACCGATCCGTCGTCGGCGTGCATCGGGAGGTAGAGGGGCAGCACACCCTCGCCGAAGGCGCGTTGGCACTCGGCGAGGCTCTGGTCGAAATCGGCCCGTTGGTGGTCGAGACGGGTGATCACGACCGCACGCGGCATCCCGACGGAGGCACATTCGTCCCACAGGGTGACGGTCGCGGCATCGATGCCGTCGACGGCCGAGACGACGAACAGGGCCGCATCGGCCGCGCGCAGGCCCGCCCGCAGCTCCCCGGTGAAGTCGGCGTAGCCCGGTGTGTCGAGCAGGTTGACCTTCACACCGTCGTGCTCGAACGGCGCGACCGACAGCGACACCGACCGTTGTTGGCGGACTTCCGCCGGATCGGCATCGCTCACGGTCGTCCCGTCCGGGACCGATCCCATCCGCGGGATCGTGCCGGTGGAGGCCAGCAGCGCCTCGGCCAGCGTCGTCTTCCCGGCACCGGAGTGTCCGACAAGCGCGACGTTGCGCACCTTTTCGGGGCGGTCGATCGGCGGGACGGCCGCGGCCGCCCCGCGATCCGAGCCCCGCCCGGTACCTCCTGATGATTTCGTCGCCATGACCGCCTCCGCTACCCCATCGCTACCCGAGCGCCGGACCCTGTTCGGCGATTCGACACCCATCCCGCAACGGCAGCAAGGGGTCGCCGTCCGCCGCGTGGCCCGAGGCAAGCATGCCGCGGCGCTATCGTTGCGGCACCGATATCCCGCGATTTTCAGCCGAACGGACCGCGAATGCTCAATCTGTTCGCTCGCGCCTCGATCTCCAAGGTGCTTGCCCCGGTGGGTGCTCGACTGGCCAAGGCCGGTGTGACACCGGACGTCGTGACCGTCGTCGGGACGATCGGGGCGGTTGCGGGTGCGCTGGTCTTCTTCCCGCGCGGTGAGTTCTTCGTCGGCACGTTGGTGATCTGGTTCTTCGTGATGCTCGACATGGTCGACGGCGCCGTCGCGCGGGCCGGACGCGGCTCGTCCCGGTTCGGGGCGGTGCTCGACTCGACCTGCGACCGGTTCGCCGACGCCGCGGTGTTCGGCTCGCTGGCCTGGTGGTTCGCCGGCCGCGGCCACAGCAGTGCGCTGGAGTTGGCGGCATTGCTCTGCCTGGTCCTGTCGACGGTCACGTCCTACGTCAAAGCCCGGGCCGAGGGACTCGGCATGACCTGCAACGTCGGGATAGCCGAGCGGGCCGAGCGGCTGATCGTCATTCTCGTCGGCACCGGGTTGGCCGGACTCGGCGTGCCGTATGTTCAGGCGATTGCGTTGTGGCTGCTCGTCGCCGCGACCGCCGTGACGGTCGCACAGCGCCTGATCGAGGTGTGGCGGCAGAGTAAGGAGACCAACAAGACGTCGGCGGGTGCAGGGTCGGCGCGGTGAGTCGAGCGAAGGTGGATGACGGCGTGCGGGGACGGCTGCAGGACCTGGCCTACGCCGCCGGGTGGTGGGCGGTGAAGGTGCTCCCGCGACGACTGACCGAACGCGTCTTCCGGAAGGCCGCCGACATCGCCTTCCGCCGTCGCGGTCCCGGGGTACGCCGCCTCGCGGCCAACCTGCGCCGGGTGGTCGGACCGGACGTCGACGAGGCGACCCACGACGACCTGGTCCGCCGCGGCATGCAGTCCTATGCGCGGTACTGGCTCGAGACCTTCCGGCTGCCGGTGATGGACAAGCCCGCAGTGGTCGCGCGGATCTCGATGTCGCGCCAGGAGATCTTCGATGCCGCCCGGGCCGACGGACGCGGACTCATCCTCGCCCTCCCGCACATCGGGAATTGGGACGTCAGCGGGATCTGGCTGGTCGCTCAGGGCGAGCCGTTCACCACCGTCGCCGAGCGCCTGAAACCCGAATCGCTCTACCAGCGATTCGTCGACTACCGCGAGGGTCTCGGCATGGAGGTGCTGCCGCTCGAGGGCGGTGACCGCAACCCGGCGGAGGTGCTCGCCGAGCGGCTCCGGGCGGGCGGCGTGGTGTGCCTGCTCGCCGACCGGGACCTCTCGGCCGCCGGCGTACCGGTGACCTTCTTCGGCGAGGCGACCCGGATGCCCGCCGGGCCGGCGTTGCTGGCGGCCCGGACCGGAGCAGCGCTGATTCCGGTCGGTCAGTGGTTCGACGGCGCGGACTGGGCGATCACGTTCCACCCCCGGATCGAGCTCGACGGCGGGCTCCGGCTCCGGGACCGGGTCGCCGCGGCGACCCAACAACTCGCCAACGCCTTCGAGACGGACATCCGCGCCCACCCCGAGGACTGGCACATGCTCCAGCGGCTGTGGGTCGCGGACTTCGGCGGTGACCGGGCGCTTGCGCCCAGTGTCGTCGCCCGGCGGTGAGCCGGATGCGGGTCGGACTCGTCTGCCCCTATCCGTGGGACGTTCCCGGCGGTGTGCAGGCCCATGTCCGCGACCTGGCCGAGACGCTGCTCGACCTCGGCCACTACGTCTCGGTGCTCTCCCCGGCCAATGACGAGACCGCCCTCCCGCATTACGTCGTCGGCGTCGGCCGCGCAGTCCCGGTCCGCTACAACGGCTCCGTGGCCCGGCTGCAGTTCGGCCCGGTCTCGGCCGCGCGGGTCCGGCGCTGGCTGCGCGAGGGGCACTTCGATGTCCTGCACCTGCACGAACCGGTCGCGCCCAGCGTGTCGTTGCTGGCCTGCATGCTGGCCAGCGGGCCGATCGTCGCCACCTTCCACACCTCCAACCCGCGGTCGCGGTCGCTGTCGGCCGCGCAGGGAATGCTGCAGCCGTTCCTGGAGAAGATCCGCGGCCGGATCGCCGTGTCCGATGCGGCCCGCCAGGTGCAGGTCGAGCACCTCGGCGGCGACGCCGTGGAGATCCCCAATGGCGTGTCGGTCGCGCGGTTCGCCGGGGCGACACCGCTGCCGGGGTACCCGAGGACCGGGGGAACGGTCGGCTTCATCGGCCGCTACGACGAGCCGCGCAAGGGGATGGCGGTGCTGCTCGCTGCCCTGGCCCGGTTGGCGCCGTCCCGGCCGGACCTTCGGCTGGTGGTCGCCGGCGGGGGAGACGCCGAGGAGCTGCGTACGGAGCTGCCGCGCAGCCTGACCGGCCGGGTGGATCTGCTCGGCGTGGTCAGCGAGACCGACAAGGCCCGGCTGCTGGCGTCGCTGGACGTCTACTGCGCCCCCAACCTCGGCATGGAGAGCTTCGGGATCATCCTGCTCGAGGCCATGGCCGCAGGGACCGCGATCGCGGCCAGCAACCTCGAGCCGTTCCGCAAGGTGTTGCGCGGCGGCTCGGCGGCCGTGCTGTTCCCGCCCGGCGACGCGGGCGCGCTCGCCGACTCGCTGGCGGGGCTGCTCGACGCCCCCGGGCGGCGGGCCGAGCTCGCCGCGATCGGGCGAGAGGTGGTGCGTGCCTACGACTGGCCGGTGGTCGCGGCCCAGATCCTGCAGGTCTACGAGACGGTGGTCGCGGTCGAACCGGAGCAGGTAACTGCCGAGGGCGGCTGAGCGGCGCCGCCTACGATCGGGGGATGGAGATCGCCGTACTGGTCATCGCCTTCCTGGCTCTGCTGGCGACGTGGGTCACCTGGACGACGACGCGTCTCGACCGGCTCGACACCCGGGTCGACGCCGCCCAGGCCTCCCTCGACGCCCAGCTGGTCCGTCGCGCCGCCGCCGTGCAGGCGCTCGCCGACCGCGCCCCCGAACCGCTCGGTGCCGCCCGCACCGAACGGCTGCGTACGGCGTCCCGGGCGGCGCTGGAGGCCGACGCGAGCGTCCGCGAGGCGGCCGAGAACGACCTCGGCCGGGCCGTGGCCGACCTGCCACCGGGCCTCGACCCCGACTCGATGCGCGATCTGGTCGACGCCTCGACCCGGGTGGTGCTCGCTCGCCGTTTCTACAACGACGCGGTGCGTGACACCCGGTCGCTGCGCTCCCGCCGCCTGCCGCGCCTCTTGGCACCGGCCGGCCGGCGCCCGCTGCCGGCGTTCTTCGAGATCGCCGATGCCCCCGTCCCGCGGCGCGGCACCACCGAGCCGGAGACGCCCGCCTCCCCGGTACGGCGCTGAGCCCGGCTACGCTCCCCCCGTGTTCTGGAATCGTCACAGCCGACTGCTGGTCGTGCTGCTCGCCGCCGGCATCGCGGCGCTGACCGCCTGCACCTCGGGAAGCGACAAGCCGAGCGCGGCGGCCAAGTCCTCCTCGGCGGCGCCCACGTCGGCCAGCCCGTCGCCGTCGCCATCCCCGAAGCCGAAACCGAAGCCCAAGCCCAAGCCCAAGCCCAAGCCCAAACCCAAGCCGCCGGCCGTCAACCCGCTGACCGGTCTCGGGCCGGTGCCTAAGGGCCCGGTCATCGGCGTCAAGATCGACAACACCTCGGCGGCGTACCCGCAGATCGGGGTCAACGACGCCGACGTGGTCTACGCCGAGCAGGTGGAGGGCGGGCTGACCCGACTGCTCGCCGTGTTCGCGAGCCACCGGCCGAGCGAGGTCGGCCCGGTCCGCAGCGTGCGGTTCAGTGATCCCGCGCTGCTGAGGCAGTACGGCAAGCCCGCGCTGGCGTTCTCCGGCGGCGCGGCCGCCGTCGTGGCCAACTTCGAGCGCAGCGGCCTCGTCGACGCGTCGGCCGGCGCCATCCCGAGCGCCTACCACCGGGCCGGGGACCGGCCGAGCCCGTACAACCTGGTCGCCAACCTGCAGGGCCTGACCGCCAACCTGCACAAGGCGACCGGCGCGAAGGACATCGGCATGCGCTGGGCGTTGAAGGACCCGCAGCAGGTGCAGAAGGCGCAGACGGTGCACGGCCTGACCGGGACGGTCGGCGGCACCCCGATCTCGTTCCGATGGGGCGCGAAGACCCGGCGCTGGATCCGCACCGTCGACGGCGCCGACCTGCACACGGCCAGCGGCGCAGCGGTGAGCACGCCCAACGTGATCGTGCAGATCTGTCAGGTCACCGTCGACCGCGGCGACATCGACGCGGCCGGCAACCCGTCGGCCGACACGAAGACCGTGGGCAACGGCGCGGCGTACGTCTTCCGCGACGGGCACATGCTGCGCGGGCACTGGACCCGCGGCAACCGGGCCGCGCCCACCGTGTTCCGGGACAAGGCCGGCCACGACCTGCTGCTGCACCCGGGCGGCACCTGGGTGCTGCTGGTCGGCAAGGCCAACGGGCTGTCCATCCACTGACCGGTCGGTCGCACGCTGAGGTGCCGGTCACACCGACCCGTCGCCGTACGATGGGCACGACGGCCCCCTCACGCACCGAAAGGCACCGACTTGTCCAGCCCTGAGAGTCCTGAGACCACGCCGGCCGCTCCGTCGTCGCCCACCCCGCGGGCCGGCACCGCCCGCGTGAAGCGAGGCATGGCGGAGATGCTCAAGGGCGGCGTGATCATGGATGTGGTCACCGCCGCGCAGGCCAAGATCGCCGAGGACGCCGGCGCGGTGGCCGTTATGGCACTGGAGCGGGTTCCCGCCGACATCCGTGCGCAGGGCGGGGTGGCCCGGGCCAGCGACCCCGACATGATCGACGAGATCATCAGCGCGGTCTCCATCCCGGTGATGGCGAAGGCCCGCATCGGGCACTTCGTCGAGGCCCAGGTGCTCCAGTCCCTCGGCGTCGACTACGTCGACGAGTCGGAGGTGCTCACCCCGGCCGACGAGAGCCACCACATCGACAAGTGGGCGTTCACCGTGCCGTTCGTGTGCGGTGCCACCAACCTCGGTGAGGCGCTGCGCCGGATCTCCGAAGGGGCCGCGATGATCCGGTCCAAGGGCGAGGCCGGCACCGGCAACGTGGTCGAGGCGACGCGGCACATGCGCTCGATCCGCACCGAGATCGGTCGCCTGTCCACATTGGACAGTGCGGAGCTGTACGCCGCCGCCAAGGACCTTCGTGCGCCCTACGAGCTCGTCGCCGAGGTCGCCGAGGCGGGCAAGCTGCCGGTCGTCCTTTTCACCGCCGGCGGGATCGCGACGCCGGCCGACGCGGCGATGATGATGCAGCTCGGGGCCGAGGGCGTCTTCGTCGGTTCCGGCATCTTCAAGGCCGGCGATCCCGAGCGGCGCGCATCGGCGATCGTGGCCGCCACGACGTTCCACGACGACCCCGATGTCGTCGCCAAGGTCTCCCGCGGACTGGGCGAGGCGATGGTCGGCATCAACGTCGACACGCTCCCCGAGGAGCAGCGCTACGCCGATCGCGGCTGGTGACACCGGCGACCTACCCTGGACCGGTGGCCAACTCCCGACCGCTGATCGGCGTACTCGCCCTGCAGGGTGACGTGCGAGAGCACCTGCGCATGCTCACCGAGTGCGGCGCGGACGCCCGGCCGGTACGCCGCCCGGAGGAGATCGAGGACCTCGACGGCATCGTCATCCCCGGCGGGGAGTCGACCACGATCGCCAACCTCGCGGAGATCTTCGAGCTCGCCGAACCGCTCGGGAAGCGGATCGCCGGCGGCCTGCCCGCCTATGGCACCTGCGCCGGGATGATCATGCTGGCCGACCGGATCGTCGATGGCGCCGCGGGTCAGCGGACCTTCGGCGGGATCGACATGACCGTCCGGCGCAACGCGTTCGGCCGGCAGATCGACTCCTTCGAGGCCGACGTCCACCTGAGCGGGGTCGACGGACCGCCGTACCACGCGGTGTTCATCCGGGCACCCTGGGTCGAGAACGTCGGTGCCGGGGTGCATCCCCTCGGGACGGTCGAGGCCGGCCCGGCCGCGGGTAGAATCGTCGCCGTCCGGCAGGGGAACCGTCTGGCGACGTCGTTCCATCCGGAACTCACCGGCGACGCACGCGTACACGGGCTGTTCGTCCAGATCGTGAAGGGACAAGCATGAGCGGCCACTCCAAGTGGGCCACGACCAAGCACAAGAAGGCCGTCGTCGACGCCAAGCGCGGCAAGATGTTCGCGAAGCTGATCAAGAACATCGAGGTGGCCGCCCGCACGGGCGGCGGCGATCCGGCCGGCAACCCGACGCTCTACGACGCCATTCAGAAGGCGAAGAAGAGCTCGGTCCCCAATGACAACATCGAGCGGGCCGCCAAGCGCGGCGCCGGCCTCGAAGCGGGCGGCGCCACCTGGGAGACCATCACCTACGAGGGTTACGGCCCCGGCGGGGTCGCCCTGCTGATCGAGTGCCTGACCGACAACCGCAATCGCGCCGCGTCCGACGTACGCACGGCGATGACCCGCAACGGCGGTTCGATGGCCGACCCCGGCTCGGTGTCCTACCTGTTCAACCGCAAGGGCGTCCTCGTCGTCCCCAAGTCGCAGGACGGGCGGGACATCACCGAGGACGACGTCCTCGAGGCGACTCTCGAGGCCGGAGCGGAGGACGTCGAGGACCTCGGCGAGGCGTTCGAGGTCGTCAGTGAGCCGACCGATCTGGTCGCGGTACGCACCGCCCTGCAGAAGGCCGGCATCGACTACGAGTCGGCCGACCAGTCGTTCCTGCCGAGCGTCCAGGTCGAACTGAACGAGGACGGCGCCCGCAAGCTGTTCCGGCTGG
>DASXJE010000097.1 GCA_036497565.1 Mycobacteriales bacterium | reverse complement strand
GGGCCCCGTGGCCAGCGCATGCGGTTGACCCGTTCGTTGATCGCCGAGTCGAAACCGGCGCACAGCACCGACGCCCACCAGCGGTCGCCGGTGCGGACCGCGTCGATCGGCCGGGTGTGCCCGGCCAGGACCACCCGCACGGCGGCGAGCGGATCGGACGGGATCTGCAGCGAGACCGCGAGGTCGTTGCCGGTGCCGGCCGGGATGAGTCCGAGCGGGACCGAGGTCTCGGCGACGATCTGCAGGAGCAGGTGGGCCAGCCCGTCCCCGCCGAGACCGACGACGGCTTCGACCCCCGAGGCGAGCAGCTCCCGGGTGGCGTCGGCGGTGGCCTCGGGTCCCGCCTCGCTGACGATGTGGACCCGCCGGCCGCCCTCGGTCAGCGCGGCGTGCATGCGGTCGGTCAACCGGCCGGCGCGACCCCGGCCGGCGATGGGGTTGACGACGAGGCCGAGGGCGTCGGTCACCGGGTCACGCTAGCCGAGTGCTCAGTGCGGACTCTCGTCGTCCACCGAATCCGGCGCATCGACGGGCGTCGGCGTGGTGTCGAGCGGGGACGCCTGGTCATCGGGCACGTCGTGGAACGCCGCCGCGGCCTCGAGCGCGTGCTTGCGCTTGTCGTGGCTCCGTGCGATCAGCAGGGCGACGCCGAACAGCACACACATCGGCACGGCGAGCGCGCACATCGTGAACGGGTCCTGGCTCGGTGTCGCGATCGCGGCGAAGACGAAGACCATGAAGACGATGGCGCGCAGCCACTTGCGCAGTCGTTCGTAGGAGAGCACGCCGACGCGGTTGAGCATCACCACGAGCAGCGGGAACTCGAAGGAGATGCCGAAGATCAGCAGCATCGCCATCACGAACGACAGGTAGTTGGTCACCGCCAGCGCCGCGGCCGTGCCGTCGCCGGCCGACCCGATCAGCAGGTGCAGGCCCTTCGACAGCGTCAGGAAGGCCAGCGCCGCGCCGCCGATGAACAGCACCGTCGAGCAGAGGACGAAGATGACCGTGAGCCGCCGCTCGCTCTTCTTCAGGCCGGGCGTGATGAACGCCCACAGCTGGTAGAGCCAGAACGGCGAGGAGAGGATCAGGCCGGAGATCGCGCTGACCTTGAGCCGGATCAGGAAGCCGTCGAGCGGCCCGAAGAACAGCAGCGTGCACTTGTCGCTGCCGTTGCCGGCCTGGATCCGGTGGCTCGCCGGCAGGGAGCAGTAGGGCTCCTTGAGCACGTCGAGGATGTGGTTGTAGAAGAGCCAGCCGACGACCGTGCCCAGGACGACGAAAATGGCGGCCTTGAACAGCCGTCTGCGCAGTTCGTAGAGGTGCTCGATCAGTGTCATCGTGCCGTCGGGCGAACGAGACGGACGGCGACGCGGACGCAACCGGCGGAGGGTAGGGGTGCTCACCGTAGTCGGCGGGGGCTCAGGTCAGCGCTCGACGTCGGGCCGCGGCTCTGCCGCGGGGGCGGCAGGTGGCGGCGCCGGCTCGGCGGCTGTCGGGGTGGCCGGCGGTGGCGCCGGGACGTCGGATGACTGGGGCGGTGGGGACGGGGCCGCGGCCGGCGGTGGCGCGGGGGTATCGGCGGTCGGCTGGCTCCCTGCGGCCTGCTCCGGCGCGGCCTGATCGCTGCTTCCCAGGGTGCCGCGGCCGGTCTGGGCCGGCGCCTTGGTCGACACGTCGTCCTCGGTCATCCCCTTGATCTCACCCTTGAAGATGCGCAGCGACCGGCCGACCGCGCGGGTGGCGTCGGGCAGCTTTTTGTAGCCGAAGAGCAGCAACACCACCGCGACGATGATGAGCAGTTCGGGGAGTCCGAGTCCGAGCATTGCGACAACACCTCTCCGGCCAGCGTAACGACCATGCTACCCGTCAGCGACTTCTGAGCCCGCCGCCGCGCACCTGCGCCTAGGCGCTGTGCCGGCCGGCGTCGCCCGACGTGCGCAATCGGGCGAGGCGGGGTTCGAGGTCCCGCCGGGCCGTGTCGGCCGCCCGCTGGAACCGGCGTATCGAGCCCAACAGCCCGTAGCCGACCACGCCGAGGACGAAGAGCGCAACGACCACGGCGACGATCCACGCGATGAGGACGACCACGCGGGTGACGGTAGCCCAGAACGTCCCGGGTCGGACCGATCGGGTGTTTCAGTCACCAACCGGTCACTACCCGGTCACTATCGTGTCACCGTCGTAGGCGGCGAGGGCCCGCCGTGCCTCGGTCCGGATCTCCTCTGCGAGCCAGCCGGGCCGGACGATGGTGCCGTCGACACCGAGCCCGAGGACGAGTTGGCGGACCCAGGTCGTGTCGGCGACCCGCAGCGTGACCTCGACCGCGCCCCCGCCCAGCTCGCGGACCTCGTCGCACGGGTAGTAGTCGGCCACCCATCGGGCCGCGGCCGACAGGCGCAGGGTCACCGGGGTGTGTTCCGACGAGGGCTGGAAGAGGCCGCCGGCGAGGTCGCGGGGTACGGCGGTCGGCGGCGGCTTCGCGGGCTCGTCGAGGATCCTGAGGTCGTCGATGCGGTCGAGCCGGAAGAGCCGGACCCCGTCGGCGCGCCGACACCAGGCCTCGAGATAGCTGCGGCCCTCGACCAGGAGCAGCCGCATCGGGTCGACATCGCGCTCGGTCGACTCGTCGCGGGTGGCGACGTAGTAGGTCAGGTGCAGGGCCCGGCCCTCGTCGAGGGCCCGCTGGGCGAGGGCGACCGTCCGCTCGCTCGACTCCACCTGTACGGCGACGCCACGGGTGGCCTCGCTGACGCTCCCCGCCGCGGTCTCGACCTTGGCCAGGGTGCGCTCGATCGCGTCCCGCTCGGACAGGCCCGCCACACCGGCGAGGGTGCGCAGCGCGACGACGAGGGCCAGCGCCTCGTCGGCGGTCAGCCGCAGCGGGCGGGAGATCCCGGCGTCGTAGGTGACGCTGACCGTGTCTCCCTCGAAGGACAGGTCGATCAGGTCGCCCGGACCGTGTCCGGGCAGCCCGCAGACCCAGAGCAGCTCGAGGTCGCGGCGTAGCTGGGCCTCCGGGACGTCGAAGTCGCGGGCCGCGTCGGCGACGGCGATCCCGGGCCGCGCCAGCAGATAGGGCAGCAGGGCGAGCAACCGCGGGAGTCGGTCGGTCGCGGCGCTCACCGATTCGCCTCCGCGCCGGCCGGGGCGTCGGTGGACGTGGGGTCGTCGGTGGACGTGGGGTCGCCGGTGAGGGCGCGCAGGCGGTCGACGACCGCCCGACGCAACTCGGGCGGGTCGAGGGCCACGGCGGCGGCGCCGTAACCGGCTACCCGGTCGGCGAGCCGCTCCGCGTCGATGTAGCTGACCTCGAGGACGTCGGTCTCGCCGTCGCTCTCGACGACCGGCGCGAACCGGCGCAGCCCGGCGGCCGCCCCGTGCCGTACCTGCACCCGCGCGACATGCCTGCCCTGCGGCGCCTCGTCGGCGATGTAGGCGACGAGATCGACGCCGTCCGGTACGACGACCTCATCCGGCTTGCCGACGGTCGCCACCTCGCCGCTCACGCGCGAGAGCCGGAAGCAGCGGACCGCCTCCCGCGCGCGGTCATGGCCGACGAGATACCAACGGCCGTGCCACGACACGACTCCCCACGGCTCGACCTCGCGGCGTTCCGTCGGGCCGCCGTAAGCGCCGCGATAGTCAAACGTCACGGCCTGTCGGGCACGCACGGCCGCCAGGGAGGGCCCGAACGCCGGTTCGGTGGCGTCGACCCGGGGTTCGACCCCGACCGACGACGCCGTGTCGACGTCGACGCCGGCCGCGCGCAGCTTGAGCAGCGCCCCGTGCGCGGCGTCGGCCAGGCCGGCGGACTGCCACAACCGGGCGGCCAGCCCCACCGCCGCCGCTTCGTCGGGCTCCAGCGAGATCTCGGGCAGTTCGTAATGCCGGCGGGCGATCCGGTAGCCGTCCTCGGTGTCGAAGACGCTGTTGCGGCCGGTCTCCAGCGGGATCCCGAGGTCGCGCAACTCGGCCTTGTCCCGCTCGAACATCCGTTTGAACGCCTCGTCGGCCCGCGCGGCGGCGTCCGGGCCGCCGCCGTCCTCGGCGTCGTAGCCGGGAACGGCCAGCCGGATCCGGGTCGCGGGCAGGTACTGCCGCGTGGAGAGCAGGCAGATGACCAGGTTGACCAGCCGCTCCGCGCGACGCGAGGACATGCGTCGACCGTAGCGGACACCGGCCGCCGGCAGCGCGCCCGCGCCGGTAGGCTGCCGTGCCGTGATCCGGTGGCGGCGAGGCACGGTCACCGGCGTACGGCGCGAGTGGTCGGCCCTGGTCGAGCTCGACGTCGACGTGGCGGGCGAGGCCGCCCCGGCCCTCGCGCTGGCCTACCTGCCGCTGGTCGGCCGGCCCGAGCCCGGCGACGAGGTGCTGCTCAACACCACCGCGCTGGCCCAGGGCCTGGGCACCGGCGGCTACGCGTTGGTCGTCGCGGTGCCCGGCCGGCTCCCCGCCGACCCCGCCGGGCCGGGGCACATCGTCAAAGCCCGCTACACGCCGCAGCAGGCGACGGTGCTCGGCGTCGACGAGCCCGACTCGCCGCACCACGCGACGCTGCGCGACGCCGACTCGCTCGACGCGATGCCGGTGGTGGTCGCCGACCTGCATTCGGCCCTGCCGGGGATCCTGGCCGGTCTGCGGGCCGATCGGCCGGCCGCGCGGGCGGCGTACGTGATGACCGACGGCGCCGCGCTGCCGGCGTGGTTCTCCCGGACCGTCGCCGGGCTCCGGGCCGCCGGCTGGCTGGTCGGCTCGGTAAGCGTCGGGCAGGCCTTCGGCGGCGACCTCGACGCGGTGAGTCTGCACAGCGGCCTGCTGGCCGCCCGGCACGTGCTGCGCGCCGACGTCACCGTCGTCGCGCAGGGACCGGGCAACCTCGGCACCGACACCCGCTGGGGGTTCTCAGGGGTGGCCGCCGGCGACGCGGTCAACGCCGCCGCGACGCTCGGGGGCGCGCCGGTGGCATCGCTGCGCGTCTCGGCGACCGACCCCCGGGAGCGGCACCGCGGCGTGTCGCACCACAGCCTGACCGCCTACGGCCGGGTCGCGCTGACGGCCGCGGACGTCGTCGTACCCCGGCTCGACGGTCCGTTCGGTGCGCAGGTGCGGGCGCAGGCCGCGTCGTTGGGAGTGGCCGGAGGTGGACGGCACCGGCTGGTCGAGGTCGACGTGGCCGGTCTGGCCGACGCCCTCCGGCGGTGCCCGGTGGAGCTCGTCACGATGGGCCGGGGACTCGACGACGACCCCACGCCGTTTCTCGCCGCGGCCGCCGCCGGGCGGCACGCGGCGACGCTCATCCCGCCGCACTGACCGTTGGGGGCCCGCGGCGGGGTGCCCAAAACGCACTCCTAGTGCGTTGTGGTCCACGACACGCCGTGCGGGACGCCGATAACGCACTCCGAGTGCGTTTTGGTCAGGGGCTGAGGGGTCACACCGCGGCGAGGAGCGCGTCGAGTGGCCGAGGCAAGGCATCCCGGCCCACTGCCTCTTCGACGAGCAGCCGCGCGTAGCGCAGCTTGCGGCCGGCGCCGCTCCCCAGGAACCGGCGCATCTGCGCTTCGGGCCCGCGGCCGCGCCAGGCGGGTTGGCCCTGCATCGAGCGGAACGACGTGAGGTCACCCTGCGAGTCGAAGATTGCTTCGACGCCCGCGGCGCCCACGGCGCGGATCAGCTCGTCCTCCAGATCGTCGACGCAGACGTAGAACCCGAGGTGCTCCATGTCGGCGCGCGTGCGGGGTGAGGCGAACTGGGCCGCGACCATGCCCCGCCGGAATATCTCCTCCTCGTGCAGGTCGCACAGACCGGCAAGTCGCACCCGTGCGCCTCTGGGTCCCAACCTCGTCAGGAACCGGCCGATCGCGTGCGCCCCGCCGATCGGCGCGATCACGACCCGCTCCGCCTCGAGGTCCCGGCCGCGGCTCAGCGCGGCGGTCTCCAGCGCGATCTGGTCGCTGATGCCTTCGACGAGCACCACGGCCAGGGCATTGTCGACCTTCGTCAGGGCGCGGGCCGTCGCCCGGGTCGACGCTGCCGGGCCACTCACGTAGCCGGCCAGCGCGAGGCGGGCAAGCTCACGGCGAGTGCTGACATCCATCGTGATCTCCTGGCCCGGCTGCCCAACCTCGTGGACAAAACCCACTAGTAGTGGATTGTGGTCCACGACACGCCGTACGGGCCGCCCAAAACCCACTAGTAGTGGGTTTTGTCCAGCAGCGGGAGCTGCGAGGGTCAGCCGGCGTCGAGGATGTCGACGACGAAGACCAGCGTGTCGGTGCCCTTGATGCCGGCCTGCGGCTGCCCGTTCTTCCCGTAGCCGTCGGCGGGCGGCACGACCAGCAGCACCCGGCTGCCGACCGGCTGACCGACCAGACCCTTGTCCCACCCCGGGATCACCTGGCCCGCGCCGATGACGAAGTTGGCCGGCTTGCCGTGGTCGAACGACGAGTCGAACTTCTTGCCGGTCGACCAGATGACGCCGGTGTACTGCGTGGTCAGCGTCTGCCCGGCCTTCACCTTCGGGCCCTTGCCGCGGACGAGTTGCTGGACGACGAGCTTCTTCGGTGCCGCCGTCTTGGGAACGGTGATCGTGGGCTTGCCGGTGCTGTCGACCTGCACCGCGGGAAGGCCCTTCGCCGGCGTCACCGGCGTACCGGCGGCCTTGGTCAGCGGGGTGCGCGCGCTCTTGATGTCGAGCAGGAACAGCAGCGTGTCCTTGGGCTTCACCCCGAGCTGCGAGTTGCCCTTCGCCCCGAACGCCTGGGCCGGCGGTACGCCGACCAGCACCCGCGATCCGATCTTCTGATCGACGAGGCCGGCCGCGATGCCCGGCAGCACCTGTGCGGGGTCGGCGGTCAGGGTGACCGGCTTGCGCCCGAAGGTGGAGTCGGCCGTCTTGCCGTCGCGCCCGTCGACGACGACGTAGTTGACGCTGACGTTCTGGCCCTTCTTCACCGTCGCGCCGTGTCCGGTGGTGAGCACCTTCGTAGTGGTCTTGGCGACGGACACCGGCTTCTTCGCGATGTCGATCGTGGGCTTGGCCCCGGGAGTCACGGTGACCCCGGCCAGCCCGCCGGATCCGGCCGACGACGACTGACCGGACGAGCCGGAACTCGATCCGCATCCGGCGGCGAGTACGGCGGGAACCGCGAGCGCGGCGACGACGTGGATCGGGCGGAGACGCACGAAAACTACCTTTGGCCGGGTGCGGGTGGGCGATTCACCATAGCCGGGAAATCTGAGAGCCCCCTGAAACGGTCGCCGTCGGGCAGCTGAACCCGCAGCGACTCAAGAGGGACGGCAGGGTGTGCCGACGGTCACATTCCGGCGATGAGCTTGTCGACGCGCTCGTCGGCGAAGCGGAACGGGTCCTTGCACAGCACGGTCCGCTGGGCCTGATCGTTGAGCTTGAGGTGCACCCAATCGACGGTGAAGTCCCGGCGACGTTCCTGTGCCCGCCGGATGAACTCGCCGCGCAACCGGGCCCGCGTGGTCTGCGGCGGCACGCTCTTCGCCTCGAAGATGTCGATGTCGCGGGTGACCCGGTCGACCAGGCCCTTGCGCTCCAGCAGGTAGTAGAGGCCGCGCCCGCGATGGATGTCGTGATAGGCGAGATCGAGTTGGGCCACCCGGGGCGAGGACAGCGCCAGGTCGTGCTTGCTGCGGTAACGCTCGATGACCTGGTACTTCGTCGCCCAGTCGATCTCCCGGTCGATGATCGACAGGTCGCCGGTCTCGATCGCCGTCAGGGCCCGGCCCCACAGGTCGACCGCGCGCAACACTGCGGGCTCGGCGCCGTGCCGCTCGACGAAGTCGACCGCCTTGGTGTGGAACTCCCGCTGTACGTCGAGTGCGGTCACCTCGCGGCCGTTGGCCAGCCGGACCCGCTTGCGTCCGGTGATGTCGTGCGACACCTCACGGATCGCGCGGATCGGATTCTCCAGGCTGAGGTCGCGCATGACCACGCCCGCCTCGATCATCCGCAGCACGACGTCGGTCGCCCCGACCTTCAGCAGCGTGGTCGCTTCGTTCATGTTCGAGTCGCCGACGATGACGTGCAGCCGCCGGAAGCGTTCGGCGTCCGCGTGCGGCTCGTCGCGGGTGTTGATGATCGGCCGGGACCGGGTGGTCGCGCTCGACACGCCCTCCCAGATGTGCTCCGCCCGTTGGCTCAGGCAGAAGACCGCCCCGCGCGGGGTCTGCAGCACCTTGCCGGCGCCGCAGATCACCTGACGGGTGACCAGGAACGGGATGAGTACATCGGCCAGCCGGGCGAAGTCGCCGTGCCTGCTGACCAGGTAGTTCTCGTGACAGCCGTAGGAGTTGCCGGCCGAGTCGGTGTTGTTTTTGAACAGGTAGATGTCGCCGGTGATGCCCTCCTCGTGCAGCCTCTTCTCGGCGTCGACGAGCAGTCCTTCGAGGATGCGTTCGCCGGCCTTGTCGTGGACGACGAGATCGACGACGTCATCGCACTCCGGCGTCGCGTATTCCGGATGGGATCCGACGTCGAGGTAGAGACGCGCACCGTTGCGGAGGAAAACGTTGCTGCTTCGACCCCAGGACACGACCCGACGGAACAGGTAGCGGGCGACCTCGTCCGGGGACAGCCGGCGCTGGCCGTGAAAAGTACAGGTGACGCCGTACTCGTTCTCCAACCCGAAGATGCGGCGATCCACGTTCCCACCCTAGACGGACGTCGGGACGACTCGAGGCGTTACGTGACGTGTGGCGAGATTAGTGCCTGGGTGTCGGATCAGAGGGCCGGCCCCGGCGGTGGGTCGGCCGGTGGGTCGGACGGCCCCGATGATGGCCCAGATGATGGCGTCGATGATGGCGTCGACGACGGCGTGTCTGCACCGGCCGGCAGCAGCGGGTCGAGCGCCGCGCCACTGACCCGGCGGAAGGTGCGCTTGCCGCGGGTGCGGTCGAGCGTGGCCACCTCGAGCTGCGATCCGGTCATCTGCCGCGGGCCGTCCCCGCCGGCGTCACTGAGCGCCTGCACGGCCGCGGCGACCGCGTCGCCGAGCGCCATCCCGTGCCGGTAGCTCCCGCGCAGCCGGGTGCCGATCGCCTCGGCCTGCCCGCCCATGATGACGAAGTCGGGCTCGTCGCCGATCGACCCGTCGTAGGTCAGTCGGTAGAGCTGGTCGCCGTCGGGCGTGTCGCCGACCTCGGCGACGCAGATCTCGACCTCGAACGGCTTCTGCTGCTCGGTGAAGATCGACCCCAGCGTCTGGGCGTAGGCGTTGGCCACGGCCCGGCCGCTCACGTCGCGGCGGCTGTTGGAGTAGCCACGCAGGTCGGCGTAGCGGACGCCGGCGACCCGCAGGTTCTCGTATTCGGGGTAGCGCCCGGCCGCGGCGAAACCGATCCGGTCGTAGATCTCGCCGACCTTGTGCAGCACGTTGGAGGGGTTCTCGGCGACGAACAGCACGCCGTCGGCATAGGTCAACGCCACGACGCCACGCCCGCGGGCGATCCCCTTGCGGGCGTACTCCGAGCGGTCCCGCATGATCTGCTCGGCGGAGGCGTAGAACGGCATTGTCATCGAAGCGACTCCCTCGCTGGGTCGGAGCTGACCGGCTCAGCCGCCGGGGTTGACCAGGCGTTCGGCGACGACCGCCTCGGCGACCGGGCGTACGTCGTCGTCGTCGAGCCGGACGGCGCCGTCAGCAGTGACGACGACGACGACGGGGAAGATCCCGCGGGTCATGTCCGGACCACCGGTCGCGGAGTCGTCGTCGGCCGCGTCGTACAGCGACTCGACGGCAAGGCGTACGGCGTCCGCGCGGCCGAGACCGGCGGACCACCGCTTCTTCAGTGCGCTCTTGGCGAACACCGACCCGGATCCGATCCCGGCGTAACCCTGCTCCTCGTACGGGCCGCCGGTGACGTCGAAGGAGAAGATCCGGCCCGCCGACGCCGTGTCACCGGTGTCGATGTCGAATCCGGCGAAGATCGGCACCACGGCAAGTCCCTGCATCGCCGCGCCGAGGTTGCCCCGGATCATCGCGGCAAGCCGGTTGGCCTTGCCCTCGAGGGTCAGCGGGGTGCCTTCGATCTTCTCGTAGTGCTCGAGCTCGACCTGGAAGAGCCGGGTCATCTCGATGCCGAGGCTTGCCGTGCCGGCGATGCCGACCGCGCTGTAGCCGTCGGCCGGAAACACCTTCTCTATGTCACGCTGCGCGATCAGGTTGCCCATGGTCGCGCGACGGTCTCCCGCCATGATGACGCCGTGCTCGAACGTGAGCGCGATGATCGTGGTGGCGTGCGCGCCGGCGTCACTCATGACACCGGGTGGAAGCGGGCGCCGCCCGGGCAGCAGGTCGGGCGCCGCGGCGCTCAGGAAGTCGACGAACGAGGATGAGCCGACGGCGGTGAAATGTCCGGGCAGCCGTCCCCCCGGATCCTGCGCTCCGACCACGGTGCTCCCTGCATAGGCGTAGGCGTTGGCTCACCCTATCGGGCCGCCGGCCCAGAACGGACCGAACCGGCGGTCGGACGGTTTCCGGACATTGTCCGCCTATTGACCGCCCTTTTGCACATAGGCCCGCACGAACTCTTCGGCGTTCTCCTCCAGGACGTCGTCGATCTCGTCCAGCATCGAGTCGACGTCCTCGGTCAGCTTTTCCTGCCGCGCTGCGGCGTCGGTGGCCGGCGCGTCGGCGGCCGGTGGCGCTTCGGTTTCCGCGGTCTCCTCGTCGCGACGGGTCCCGCGGGCCTGTCCGCCCTTCTCCTGCTTCGCCATCTGTGCTCCCTCCGCCACCCCGATCGGGGCACCGACGTCAAGTTACCTCGCGGCGCCGACGAATGTCGGACCTGACCGCGACACCACCCGGGCCGTGGCCCGATGGTCGCAGCGTGTTACTCAGCGTCCCCTGGTGAGCTCCGCGACCAGGGTGGCGGCGTCGCCACACCGGTCGAGCAGGGCGCCGACATGTGCCTTGGTGCCCCGCAGCGGTTCCAGCATGGGTACCCGCACGAGCGACTCCTGTCCCACGTCGAAGATCACCGAATCCCACGACGCGGCCGCGACCTCGCCCGGGTACCGGCGCAGGCACTCACCCCGGAAGAACGCCCGGGTCTCGTCGGGCGGGGTGACCATGGCGCGGTCGATCTCGTCGGCGGTGAGCAGTGTCTGCATCGACCCCCGGGCCACCAGTCGGTGGTAGAGCCCACGCTCGGGTCGTACGTCGGTGTACTGCAGGTCCACCAGTTGCAGCCGCGGTGATCCCCAGTCCAGCCCGTCCCGCTCCCGGTAGCCCTCCAGCAGGCGCAGCTTGGCGACCCAGTCGAGCTCCCCCGCGCAACGCATCGGGTCCTCCTCGAGCCGGGTCAGCACGGACTCCCACCGATCGAGTACGTCGCGGGTCTGCGCGTCGGCATCGGTGCCGAAGCGGTCCTCAACGTATTTGCGCGACTGCTCGAGATACTCCATCTGCAGTTGCACGGCGGTCATCTTGCGACCGTCCCGCAGGGTGAGCAGGTGTCGCAGAGTCGGATCGTGGGAGACCGCACGCAGCCCGGCTACCGGTTCCTCGACGGTCAGGTCGACCGAGAGGAACCCGTCCTCGATCATCGCGAGCACCAACGCGGTCGTGCCGAGCTTGAGATACGTCGCCACCTCGGAGAGGTTGGCGTCGCCGATGATGATGTGCAGCCGCCGGTAGCGCTCGGGATCGGCGTGCGGCTCGTCGCGGGTGTTGATGATCGGGCGCTTCAGCGTCGTCTCCAGCCCGACCTCCACCTCGAAGAAGTCGGCGCGCTGGGAGATCTGGAAGCCGTGCCCGGATCCGTCCTGGCCGATGCCGACCCGGCCCTGTCCGCAGACGACCTGACGGGAGACGAAGAACGGCGTCAGGTTGCGCACGATGTCGGCGAACGGCGTCGACCGGGCCATCAGATAGTTCTCGTGCGACCCGTAGGACGCGCCCTTGTTGTCGGTGTTGTTCTTGTAAAGATGGATGAGCGGCTGACCCGGCACGGCCGCCACCCGGCGCGCCGCCTCGGCCATCACCTGCTCACCGGCCTTGTCCCACAACACGGCGTCACGCGGTGTCGTCACTTCCGGCGCGGAGTACTCCGGATGGGCATGGTCGACGTAGAGCCGCGCACCGTTGGTGAGAATGACGTTGGCCAGGGCCGCATCGTCCTCGGTTTCGGTGCTCTCCGGCCCGACCATCGAGGACAGGTCGAAACCGCGGGCGTCACGCAGCGGCGACTCCTCCTCGAAGTCCCACCGCGTCCGCGCCCGGGCCGGATCCATCCGGGCGGCATAGGCGTTGACCACCTGCGAGGAGAGCAGCATCGGGTTGGCACCGGACTGTCCCGGCACCGATATGCCGTACTCCACCTCGGTGCCCATCACCCGACACACGCTCATCTGTCCGGCTCCTGTTCCGGCTCCGCCGTCGTATCGCTCATGAGTACAGCCTAGGTGCACCGGTGCGGATCATGACGCCTCACCGATAGGGAGCAGGTACGGCGGGTAACCGGATTCCATCGGAAGCGGGGCCGTACCAGGCGGTCCGCCGTAGAGTCGCCTGTCCTGGACGAAGAAATAAATGCTCGGCGCCCGGGCCACCGGACGGTCGGCGAGACCGTCGTCGATGAACCCGATCCACCCCTGGGTGACGCAATGGCCGGCGAGCCACGAGACCAGCGCGGTCACGGCCGACAACGCCTCGGCAGGGAACTCCGCGCGCCAGTGCAACGCCCAACGGCAAGCGGTGGTCGTACCGGCTTCGTGTGGCTCGGCGTGCGGACGGATCGAAGCCACCGGTGTGGCCTCGGCGAGGGACGTGACCGGCACCGACGACGATTCGCCCGCGGCGGAGAAGGTCGGCCGGGCGGGCGCGACGTCGGCGAGTCCCAGGTGCCAGCGCATCTCGTCGATCAGTGCCGGGTCGCCCTCGACCGCGATGTCGCAGCCGAGATAGACCCCGTAGCCCTCGTCCACGGCGATGTCAGAGATATTGGCCCGTGTTGTTGAGCGTGTCGATGGATCGACCCGCTTCGCTGCCCTTGCCGGAGACCAAGGTGCGGATGTAGACGATCCGCTCGCCCTTCTTGCCCGAGATCCGCGCCCAGTCGTCGGGGTTGGTCGTGTTGGGCAGGTCCTCGTTCTCCTTGAATTCGTCGACGCACGCGGTGAGCAGGTGGTTGAGGCGGATGCCCTTCTGCCCGGACTCGAGGAAATCCTTGATGGCCATCTTCTTCGCGCGGTCCACGATGTTCTCGATCATCGCGCCCGAGTTGAAGTCCTTGAAGTAGAGGACCTCCTTGTCACCGTTGGCGTAGGTGACCTCGAGGAAACGGTTCTCCTCGGTCTCGGTGTACATCCGCTCCACGACGCGCTGGATCATGGCGTCGATGGTCGCCGCGCGGTTGCCGGAATGCTCGGCGATGTCGTCCGGGTGGATCGGCAGTCCACTGGTGACGTACTTGGTGAAGATGTCCCGCGCCGCTTCGGCATCCGGCCGCTCGATTTTGATTTTCACGTCGAGCCGGCCCGGTCGCAGAATCGCCGGGTCTATCATGTCTTCCCGGTTGGAGGCGCCGATGACGATGACGTTCTCGAGTCCTTCGACACCGTCGATCTCCGACAGCAACTGCGGCACGATCGTGTTTTCGACGTCGGAGGAGACGCCCGACCCACGGGTGCGGAAGACCGAGTCCATCTCGTCGAAGAAGACGATGACCGGAGTGCCTTCGCCGGCCTTCTCCCGGGCGCGTTGGAAGACCAGGCGGATATGACGCTCCGTCTCGCCGACGTACTTGTTGAGCAACTCGGGGCCCTTGATGTTGAGGAAGAAGGACCGGCCCCGCTCGTCGTCGCCGCGGACCTCCGCGACCTGCTTCGCGAGCGAATTCGCGACGGCCTTGGCGATCAGCGTCTTTCCACATCCGGGCGGACCGTAGAGCAGCACGCCCTTGGGCGGCCGCAGTTCGTGCTCACGGAACAGGTCGGCGTGCAGGAACGGTAGTTCCACGGCGTCGCGGATCTGCTCGATCTGCCTGCTCAACCCGCCGATGTCGCTGTAGTCGAGGTCGGGAACCTCCTCGAGGATGAGCTCTTCGACCTCGCTCTTGGGGATCCGCTCGTAGATGTAGCCCGACCGCGGCTCGAGCAACAACGAGTCGCCGGCCCGCAGCTTCTGGTCAGAAAGGGTGTGGGCGATGTGGACGATGCGCTCTTCGTCGGTGTGCCCGATGACGAGGGCACGGTCGCCGCCCTCGAGGATCTCCTTGAGCATCACGACGTCGCCCTGGCGCTCGAAGTGCAGCGCCTCGACGACGTTCATCGCCTCGTTGAGCATGACCTCCTGGCCACGCTTGAGGACCTCGCCCTCGAGGGCGGGTGACACCGAGACCCGCAGCTTGCGGCCGCCGGTGAAGACGTCGACGGTGCCGTCCTCGTGGGTCGCGAGGTAGTAGCCGTATCCCGAGGGCGGCTGCGCGAGCCGGTCGATCTCCTCCTTGAGGGCAACCATCTGGTCGCGCGCCTCGCGCAGTGTGTCGGCGAGGCGGTCGTTGCGATCGCTGAGCGCGGCGATGCGCGTCTGCGACTCCGTCAGTCGATCCTCGAGCACGCGCATGTGTCGGGG
>DASXJE010000096.1 GCA_036497565.1 Mycobacteriales bacterium | reverse complement strand
CGGGCGCCGGCGTGACGGCGGACTCGTTCGCCTGGATCGGAGCGTCCGGCGTACGCGCCGGTCCAGCCGCCGCGCTGCGGTTGACCGCGACGGACGAGTACCGCCGGCTCGAGGCCGAGCTGCCGGGACTCCCGGTGACGTGGTCCGGCTCGCTGTCCTGGGGCGTGGCGGACAGCGCGCCGGAGGCCGGACCCGGGCAGAAGATCGTGGACGCAGCCACCGCGGCAACGCTCGAGCCCAACCTGCGGCAGCCCCCGGAGTGGGCCGTCTGGGCACCCGATGACGGCGCCGTCGACCCGGTGGGCGCGACCGAGCGACTGGTCGAGGGTGCCCGCGCCCACGGCGCCCGGATCCATCTGGACACCCCGCTCACCGCGGTCCGCCGGGACAACGTGGGTCGGGTTGTCGGGGTCGAGACGGCGGCAGGACCCCTCTCCGCCGCGACCGTGGTGCTCGCGGCAGGGGTGGCTACGGCCGCGCTCGCTGCGCCGCTCGGCATACGCGTGCCGGTCGACCCGTCGCCGGCGACGCTCGTCCAGCTCCGCGCTCCGGCGGGTCTGGTCCGCACCGTGGTCAACACCCCGGACTTCGATCTCCGGCAGGTCGCCGCGGACCGGCTAATCGCCGCCGCAGACTCGCCCGAGCGCACTCTCGCCGCCGTCCGGTCCACCTTCCGCGGCGCCGCGAACGTCGAGCTGCTCAGCAGCCGGGTCGGCGTACGTCCGATGCCGGCCGACGGCGAACCCATCGTCGGACCAGTCGTCGAGGTGCCCGGGCTCTACGTGGCGGTGCTGCACTCCGCGGTCACGCTCGCCGCGGCCGTGGGCCGCCTGATCGCGCGGGAGCTGGTCGACGGCGCTGTGGAGCCATTACTGGCGGGCTGCCGTCCCGACCGCTTCTAGGCGCAGGGGCTCTCGCAGGGGGAGGCGACCGCCGCGCCGGCCGCAGCCAGTCGGACGGTACGGCGCTGCAGCAGCGGGCGGAGGGCCACCATCAGCCCGACCAGCGCAACGAAGGTCACGAAGATCAGCCCCGGCCGGTAGTCGGCGAGCATCGCCGCGGCCGAATGTCCCCGACCGGCCGGGGCGGTGGAAATGATCGCGGTCGTCACGGCCAGGACCAGGGCGGCGCCGACCTGGCCGGAGGTCTGCACCAGACCGGCCGCGAGTCCCTGTTCGTGGTCGGCGATCCCGCTGGTGGCCTGCACGTTGATGGACGGGAAGGCGAGCGCGAACCCGACGCCGATCAGCAACACGCTCGGCAGCATGACCGCCACATAGACCGGGTGGGTGTCGATCCGCCAGAACAACAGGTATCCCGTGGTCATCGCGGCGAGGCCGGTGACGATCAACCGCGGGGTTCCGAACCGGTCGATCAGCCAGCCCGCCCACGGTGCGCTGAAGACCACCAGCAGGCCGGCCGGCAGTAGCGCGAGCGCCATCTGCAGCGGCTGCCAACCCAGCGCGGACTGCAGGTAGAGCGTGAGGATGAACTGGAAGGCGGCGAAGGACCCGATCAGGCCGACGATCGCCACGTTGGCGCGCATGAGGCTGCCGCTGCGCAGCACTCCCAACCGCACCAACGGGTGGGCGACCCGGCGTTCTACCCGGATGAACGCCGCGAACAGGGCGATCACCGCAGCGAGCGAGACAAGCGTGCGCGGCTGGAGCCAGCCGACATGGGTTGCCGACACCACCGTGTAGACCAGGAGCAGCATCGCCGCGGTGGATGTGACGGCGCCGGCGACGTCGTACCCGCCGGTGGCCGTGGACCGGTCGCGGGGGATCAGCGCCAGGCCGGAGATGAGTGCGGCCAGGGCGATCGGCGCCGGCAGCAGGAAGGTCCAGCGCCAGCCGATACCGGTCATCAGCCCGCCGAAGATCAGCCCGGAGGAGAAGCCGCTGGCGCCGAACAGCGTGTAGATCGAGAGGGCCTTGTTGCGAGCCCGGCCCTCGCCGAACGTGGTGGTGATGATGGACAGGCCGGTCGGGGCGGTGAAGGCGGCGGCGAGCCCCTTGATGAACCGGGTGGCGATCAACAGCGGCCCGGAGTCGACCAGGCCACCGGCCAACGAGGCCGCCGCGAACACCGCGAGTGCGGCGAGCAGCACCGTACGGCGTCCAAGCAGGTCGGCGGTCCGACCCCCGAGCAGCAGCAGCCCGCCGTAGCCGAGGACGTAGCCGCTGATGATCCACTGCAGCGTCAAGGTGGACAGGTGGAGGTCCGCGCCGATGGACGGCAGGGCGACGCCCACCATCGAGACGTCGAGACCGTCGAGGAAGAGCACCACGCAGAGAGTGAGGAGCACCCCCCACAGCCGGAGCGACCACCCCGTGTCGGCGGGAGGCGCAGCAGTGTCGGGCGCGGGCGAGAGGGTCGTCGGCGAAGTCACGGAGAGGACGCTACATGCGCCTGCATTCAATGCGCAAACATTTAATGTCCTCGAATCTGATGCGTGAGCATGCTATCGTGCGGGCGTGTCGAGAACGGTGCAACCCACGCTGGTGGACAAGTGGCGAGAGCTGCTGGACCGGCATGCGGCGGTGTCCTGTGCGATGGAAAGCCGGCTGCAGAGCGGCCACGGCATCGGTCTGAGCGAGTTCGAGACGCTCGACCGGCTCGCCGACGCGCAGTGCGAGAAGTACCGGATGAACGACCTGGCGCACGACATGTATCTCAGCCAGAGCGCCCTGTCGAGGGCCGTGGCCCGGCTCGAGCGGCTCGGTCTGATCACCAGGGTCATGTGCCCGGAGGACCGGCGCGGAGTCTTCGTCTCGCTGACCAAGGCCGGCGTGACGCTGCACGCCGAGGCCCGCGAGACCCAGCACGACGTACTGGCAGAGACCCTGCGCTAAGCATTCCCGCGCCGGACTCGCCGTCGCGTAGATGGCCCGAACATCGGACGCTCTACTCGCAAAATGTGGCTTCGGATGCGAGTACGACGTCCGATTGTTGGCCGGCGTAGACCGCCGGCGTCCGATGTTGCCAGGCGCCCCGACATCGTGCGCACTACTCGCATAATCGGCCCGCGGATGCGAGTAGGACGCACGATGATGGCCGCCCGGCCGGGTCTACGGCGCAGGTGGCCAGGTCGACCTGGCGCAGTGGTTCGCCGCTCACCCGCCACCGCCGACCGCGGCGCCCTGGAGTCAATGGCGACCACTGACCGTGAATCCGTGGTGCGCACGGATGCGGGAGCCGCTGATAGTCCGCGAGGCTGGGTTGAGCCTCAGATGGGCGCACGAATCAGCGGCAAGGAGCAACGATGACCACGATCGACGACTACGTCCCGCCGGTCATCGGCGTGCGCGATCCGGTTCGTCTTCGCGGGACCACGGCCGGCGGGGAACTCGTCTCTCTCCGCGACGGCGCGCAGGTCCTGATCCGGCCGATCCGCACCACCGACGCGCCGTTGCTTGCTGACGCTTTCGATCGGCTGAGCGATCGCAGCCGGTGGTTCCGCTTCCTCACTGCGAAGCGGGAGCTGACTGCGGCAGAGTTGCGCTACTTCACCGACATAGACCACGTCGATCATGAGGCCCTCGTCGCGCTCTCCGCGTCCGATGGGCGCGCAATAGGCGTCGCGCGCTACATCCGGAGCGCAGACGATCGGCTGGCGGCCGACCTCGCGATCACGGTCGTCGACGCCTGGCATCGCCGCGGAGTCGCTACGCAGCTCATGATCCGGCTGAGCGAACGCGCCATCCACGCCGGCGTCTGCCGCTACGCGGTGCTGGCCGCGGCCGACAACCTGGCTGTCTTCGCGATGCTGCACAGCCTCGGCCTCGACCTGCGTGGCGTCCACTCCGGCGACGGCGCCGTGACGGGTCAGGTCGCTCTACCGCTGTGGCATCTCGGCGCCGAGGACTACCAACCACTCTGTGCGGCATCGTCCACTTCGTCGTGATGTGCGACGTTGGAGAATCGGTGGATACGCCGACGGCTGTGCGTCATCCTTTGTGTCATGTTCATCGATCCCGTCGCCGAGGACGCGGCGGCCGCCCCGACCGCGGCCTACTACGAGCAACAGCGAGAGTCCTGGGGTTTTCTCCCCAACTATGCGGGGGCCTTCGGCCATCGGCCGGAGGTCGCCGCGGCGTGGAACGCGCTCAACGGCGCCATTCGAGACGGCATGGACCGGCGTCGCTTCGAACTGGCCACTATCGCGGCCGCGCGCAGCCTTCGCTCGACGTATTGCACCACTGCACACTCGAAGTTTCTTCGTGACGAGTGCTCGGACGAGTCGACTCTGCGTCTCATCGCGCAAGCCCCCAACGGCGAGGCTCTCGAACCACAGGACCGGGCGATCTTTCAGTTCGCGGCCAAGGTCGCTACCGACGCCGCTTCGGTGGAGCAGGCGGACGTCGATCACCTGCGCGAGGTCGGACTCTCCGACGCTGAGATCGCTGATCTCGTCTATGCCGTTGCGGCGCGGGCCTTCTTCACCCGGGTTCTCGACGGTCTGGGAGCGCAGCTGGACGAGGAGACCGCTCATACATTCACGGGAGATCTGCTCGCATCCATGATCGTCGGGCGACCGGCCGCCGGTACCTGACCCGCTCGACGTCGCGAGGGAGTGGCATCACCGGATCCACAATCAACCTGTTGACAGATCCTGACGTCGACCCTACGATCCCGCCCAAACATCCGATGGTTTGGATCGGGATTGCGCACCCCAGTCCACCTCCCAGGGCGGCGGATCGACGTCGTGTGT
>DASXJE010000095.1 GCA_036497565.1 Mycobacteriales bacterium | reverse complement strand
GTCGTTCCAGAACACGAACGGATCGCGCCAGTCGGTCTGCCCGAAGATCGCGGAGTCGGGCCGCAGGATCGGGTTACGCCGATCCTTCTCGAAGCTCACCAGGTCGTCGCTGGTGGCATGACAGATCGTCTGCGGGACCGCCGCTCCCGCGGCGTGGCCGGTGTAGAAGACGTGGTAGCGGCCGTCGGCGTTGACGACCGAGCCGGTCCAGACGCCGTCGTGGTCGGGCTCATCCGGGCCGCCGGGGGAGAGGGCGGTCGGCAACTCCTGCCAGGAGACCAGGTCGGTGGACTGCAGGTGCCGCCACGACGTCCGCATCCGGGCCGTCGACTCCACCGCGCCGGGTGGGGTCGCCAGGCAGAACAGGTGGTAGCTGCCGGCGTCGTAAAACGGGATGACGTCCCCGACCGCTCCGCCGTCGGCGAACCGACGGAACGGTCGGGGCTGCGTCGTCGTACTGTCCGACATCCTCGCCACCCTCTCCGGGACCGGAGAGGGAAGCCTAGCCGAGCACCTCCGCGATGCGGGTCATCTGCGAGCCGGTCAGCGGCCCGTGCTGCAGGGCGCCGACGTTCTCCTCGACCTGCGCCGTGGTCTTGAAGCCCGGGATCGGAATCGTCGCCGGACTGCGCGCCCACAGCCACCCCAGCGCGCCCTGGGCGAGGGTGCGGCCGTCCTCGGTGAGTACGGCGCGCACCTTCTCGAGCCGGGCGAGCCGGTCGGCCTGCTCACCGCTACCGAAGTCCCACCCGGACCGCACGTCGTCGTCAGGCAGGGTGCTGTCCCGCGAGAACTTGCCGGTCAGCAGGCCCATGCCCAGCGGCCCGCGGATGACGCTGGCGAGACCGTATTTCTCGCAGATCTCCAGCGTCGCCTCGTTGCCCTGGAACAGGTTGAACGACTGCTGGATGGCCACGCAGCTCGGGTGTTGCGCGAAGAGCTCGGCCCGGGCCGGGTCGTCGGTGCTCCAGCCGATCGCACGGACCTTGCCCTGGTTGACCAACTCGTCGAAGACGGCGAGCACCTCGGGCGCCTTCTCGATGTCGTATCCACCGAGGTGGAACTGGTAGAGATCGATGTGATCGGTGTCCAGTCGCCGCAGGCTCTGCTCGCAGGCCCACCGGATGTAGTCCGGCGAACCGTCCTCACCGGGTGCCTCGCGAGTCTCCTCGACGTAGGTGTAGCCGGCCTTCGTCGCGATGACGATGTCGTCGCGCCGGCCCTTGAACGCCTGGGCCACCAGCTTTTCGCTATGACCGCAGCCGTAGACGTCGGCCGTGTCGAAGAACGTCACACCGAGGTCGAAGGCCCGATGCAGCGCGCGGATCGACTCGTCGTCGTTGACCACACCCCAGCCGACCGGATTGCCCCGCCGGGCATGCGGACCGCCGATCGCCCAGCACCCCATACCGAGGGCGCTGACGTCGACCCCGGACTTGCCCAACGGGCGGCGCAGGACCCCGTCGGTGCGGGCCGTCATGCCGAGGCCGCGTCGAGACGGCGCTTGGCCTCGTTGTAGGTCTTGTCCGGGAGCGGCCCCTGCGAGGCCATCTCGATGTTCTCGCGCAGGTGCGCCGGGTTGTTGGTCCCGACGATGTTGGTCGCCATGCCCGGGTGGCTGTTGGTGAAGCGCAGCAGGAAGCCGGTCCGGCTCTCACCCTCCTCGAGCAGCTCGTCGAGGTTGGCCTTCTCCCACACCGCCCAGCGGTCCTGCGAACCCAGGCCGGCGCCCGGCTCGCCGCGGGCGACTCCGCCGCGGATGATGACCCCCGAGCCCGCGTCGGCGGCCTGCCCGATCAGGGTCTCGTGCTCCCGCTCCAGTGCGGAGTAGGGGATCTGGAAGGTGTCGAAGACACCCCAGCCGATGTAGGTCGCGAGGTGCGGGTTGGTTGCCGAGATGCCGATCCAGCGCGTCTTGCCCTGCTCCTTCATCTCCTGCAGCGCGGCGACGAGGTCACCCTTCTCGGCCTCTTCCACGCTCGGGTTGTGCAGCTGGATCACGTCGACGTGGTCGGTCTTCATCCGGTCGAGGCTCTCGTGCAGGCCCCGGAAGAGGTTGTCGCGGGTCCAGACGTGCGGGGTGTCGTCGGTCTCGTCGTCGCGGTGGACGACGGTGCAGCCGCACTTGGTCGCGAGCACGTACTCGTCGCGCCGGTGCGACAGGTAGCGGCCGATGTACTCCTCGCTGCGGCCGTAGTCGTTGGCCGTGTCGACGAAGTTGATCCCCGAGTCGAGGACGGCGTTGAGGATGGTCTCCGCGTCCTTGTCCTCGATCGGACGGCCGCCCCAGATGCGGGAGCCGCGGACCTCCATGGCGCCGTACCCGAGGGTGGTCACCTCGAGGTCGGTGCGGCCCAGGGTGCGTCGCGGCAGTGCTGACGTGCTCATCGTGTCTCCATTCGTAACCGATCGGTGCGGGTGGAGCTCCGGGTCAGGCGGCGTCTTCGGGACTGTGCTCGGCCAGCCAACCACGCAGCGGTACGTCGTCCTCCGACGGGGAGTAGTGGCCGTTGCAGTTGACGCCATACCCCAGCAGCTGCTTGCGAATCGGGTCGCTCTGCGGCCAGAGTTCGTCGACCGTCATGTCGTCCTTGGTCCGGATCCAGCGATAGCCGTAGCCGTAGAAGAGCACCTTGCGGGTGACGTCGGACCAGTTCGGGCTGGCCGCGTGCCAGAGCCGCCGGTCGAAGAAGACCGCGGTGCCGGGCTTGGCCAGCACCGGTACGGCGCCGGCCGGCTGCCCGGTCCCCTCGGTGGGGATGGCGACGTCGTCGTCCTTCAGGTGGCTCCCGGGCACGACCCAGAAGTTCCCCCGGCCCTCCTCGCCGACGTCGGAGAGGAAGTAGGCGACCTTGATCGACAGCCGCGGGCGGGGGTGGGTCTCCATGTCGCGGTTGACCCGGCCGGAGTCCTGGTGCCAGCCGAAGGTCGCGTCCGAACGCTGCTTGCCCGACGGCGGGGTGACGATGAGGTGCGCGTGGTAGAGGTAGATGTTCCAGCCGAGCATCCCCCAGACCTTCGGCAGGATGCGGTCGTAGTCCACGAGCTCGGTGAACGACGGGTGCTCCGGGATGAAGTTCGGGAAGAACATCGCCGAGTCGGCCTTCGCCGCGCCGGCGTCGAGCTGACGCTTGTGCAGGCTGTCGGCCGCCGCGGTCAGCTCACTGACCTGCTGCGGCGAGAGCGCATCCTCGATCTGCAGGAAGCCCTTCTCCTCGAAGACCGCCCGCTCCGGCTCGGTCAACCGGTGTTGCAGGCAGGACGGATCCATGACAGCTCCTCGGTGGTAGGCGACGGCGTCGACACGTCGCTGGGGGCGCCGGCTCGGCTCGCGGGACGGGGCCCGCGACGGTAGCCGACATCCACGATGCGGAATATGAATTCACCGTGGTAGAAAATAGTCCGCGCCGATGCGGGGGTCAACCGGCGCCTACCCAGTCACGACCGAGGAGGACATCTCGTGCGGATCCTGCTGACCGGTGCGGGCGGCAACGTGGGTCGTGGCATCGCGCCCCGGCTTCGGGCGAGGGGGCACACGGTCGTCTCGAGCGACCTCAACCCGCTGCCCGACGATCCCGCGGCCGACTCCGGCGACTCCACCGACGGGGAGTTCGTGCAGTGCGACGTCCAGGCCGGCGTGGGGCTCGAGCGGGCGGCACAGGGCTGCGACCTGCTCCTGCACACCCCGGCATGGCACGGGATCCACTCGCGGGTGAAGACCGAGATCGACTTCTGGCGGCTCAACGTCGACGGCTTCTTCTGGGCGCTGCAGGCCGCGAAGGAGGCCGGCGTACGCCGCCTCGTGTTCCTCTCGTCGATGTCGTGGCACGGGCACTACGAGAAGTACGGATTCACCAAGCGGATCGGTGAGGAGCTGTGCGAATACCACCGGCGTAATCACGGCCTGCGTTACGTGATCATCCGGCCGGCGGACTTCACCCCGTGGGGGAGCGACTACCTCAACCGCTACGGCGCGCGGCTGCTCTACGGCGGTGTCGACCGCGAGGACGTGCTCGACTGCGTCGACCGCTCGGTGCGTCATCTCGAGACCGGGCTCTCGCCGTCGGCGGATCCGGAAGGCGTCGTGGTCAACGCCGTACGCGCGAACGCCTTCACCGCAGACGACACGGAGTCGTGGGAGCAGGATCCGCTCGCCTCGGTCGAGCGGGTGTTCCCCGGGTCGCGCGACCTGGTCGAGAATTACGGGATCAACATCGCGCGCCGACCGTCGCTGCCGGACGCTTCGGGCGCCGCCGAAATCGGCTTTCGGCCCCGCCGGCACTTCGGCACCTTCCTCGACGAACTGCGCGAACTCGACGCGAAGGGCGAGCAGGCCGTCCGCGACATGCGCTGCCCCTACTGACGCCCGCGGCCCGCTGCCACTGCCATTCCGCTTGAACGTCACGTTCAAGCGCTCTAGCCGCATCAACGTCACGTTCACGCGGAACGGTCGGTTAGTCCGTCAGGTCGAGATCTCTATAGGCGACCGGGTGATTAGCCCCGCGATCTATGAACGCCTCGTTGATGGCCTGTGCAATAACGTTGTACTGGTAGTTGTCGGCGGTTAAGAGGCCAAGGGCGTAGGCCTCGACTTCGTATTCGTCGGCGTCGCCACCGAGTGCGTAGTACTGAACCCAGAGGTCGGACGGGGTCAATTGCGCGTACTGGACACCTTCAGACAGACTCAGGTTGTGGTGCTCGGTGTCCCTCATGGGCTGTCCGATCCGGCATCCTGAATGACTGCTTGCGCAGTCGCGAAGATGCTGCGCTTCTCACGACGGGACTGGCCAACGAGCCAGTAGAAGGCGTCTTCCTTGGTGATGCGCTGTCTGCGCATCACGACTGTCCGCGCTTCCTCGATAAGGTCTCGGTGCAAGGCCGCTGCCCTGACCGCGGGTGTCTCGCCGATCCGGGTCGGGCGATCGTCGGCATCCACGATCGCTACCGCACGACTCAGCAGGTTGGCGCGTGCGAGTGTCAGCGGATCGCGTATCGGGGTGGATGATGATCCATAGAAGTTGATGCTCTGCGACTCCTGGCGGCCCGTCAGTGGGACGGACAAAACGCGCAACACGCCACCAGCTGCCGCGGCCGTCGCGAATCGCGGGTTGGATCGTGCGAACACAGAGACGTCGTCGACGATGTGCCGCTGCCCATCCTGCGTCGCGGCCACACACGGTCCGATCCCGGCGTCGTACTGTCGCTGATCAAGCGCTCGTGCAAGGTCACGCGCGAATACGCGGGTGCGGAAGTCCGGGCCGGCCCTCTCGGTGATGCTGCATCCGACCAGGCCGGCGGCAATCCCCAGACCGCCTTCGACCGCATCGCGTCGTACCTGGTCGCGGTCGACCGTCTCAGCGCGGCCCGCGGCTGCAGCGAATACCGCCGCGAGGTGGTCCTGGGCAGTCATCGCGCCATCTGCTCAACGAGCAGGCGGCGGGGATTCGATGGACTCCTCGGCCGCGGGGGCCGCGTACGACCAAGATCGACTTCGGAGCGATGAGATTGTGTGATGCGGTACATGTGACGACCTTGATTCAGTGCTCCGGCAGTTTTCAGCCAGCTGCCTCGGCCGTCACCCTTGCCTCTAGTGTACGCCGTGACCTCAGACCGCCGTCGGGAGTCATGCCTCGCTCCGGTGACACCACGCAACAGTTCTCGCGCACAGCCATACGAAGTGACGGCGGGTTAGGTATCGGACTCGAATTCGATGAACCAGCGGCCGGCGGCGGTCCAGATGTGGGAGAGGTGCAGGCCGACGTTTGGGCCGAGTTGTGCGACCGCGTCGACCCCGCCTTGCGCCCAGGGGAACCAGTCGCTGACCCGGTCGGCGTGTTCGAGGCGCAGTGTGTGGCATCGGAGCGGCGCGTCGGGCGGGAGGGTTTCGCAGATGACGGTGCCGCCGGTGTCGATGAGCTGGCGTATGCGCCGGAGAAGTCGGTGTGGCTGGCCGCCGATGCCGAGGTTTCCGTCGGCGAGCACGACGTGACGCCAGCGTCCTTCGCCGGGGATGGGGTCGAAAATGTCGCGGTGTAGGGCGGCCGCGCCCCGGTCGAGGCATTGCCGGACAGCTTCGGCCGCGATGTCGATGCCGAGCGCGGGCAGGCCGCGCAGGGTGAGTGCCTCGGTGATCCGGCCGGGCCCGCACCCGACGTCGAGTGTGGGGCCTGTGCAATGACTGAGCAGGGCCGCGTCGCCTGCGATGGTGCCGCCGCACCAGTCGTGCAGAGGCAGCGGGGTGGGGGGGCCATCGCGGTGTCGCAGGGTCCAGCCGCTGTCCGTCTTGTGTCGGGCGGACCGTAACGCGGCTTGGTAGCAGTCGAGGGCGGAGTGGTCTGAAGGCGCGGGTCGGCCCGATGGCGCGGTCATGCGCTGACTTCGTTGGCGGGTTGGGGTTGGAGGGCGTTGACGGCGGCGGCGAATCGGCTTCGGGGGGCGGCGTGCGCGACGGCGGGAAGGTCGGCGGCGGTATCGACGTCGCGTTGTACGGGTAGCAGCGCGACCCGGAGTCCGAGGGCGCGGAGTGCGGCCGCGGTGAGTTGGCCGGTTCGTGGCGTGGACATCGGCACTTGACGCAGGACACCGGCGTGGTGCGGGTCGCGCAGTCCTAGGGTCCACCAGCCGCCGTCCAGGGCGGGTCCGAGCACGGCGTCGACGTCGTCGCGGTGCAGTTGATGCAGGCAGGTGGTGAGCAGGTGGTGGTTGATCTGCGGGGTGTCCATGCCGAGTTGCAGTATCGGGCTGTGGCAGGTCGCGGCGGTGTCGAGAAAAGCGTGGGCGATCCGATCGCCGAGGCCGCGGCCGCGTTGGGGGAGGACGTCGAAGCCGGTTGCGGTGAGCCCGGACGCGTCGTCGATGGCCAGGACGCGCCGTTCGGCGGGGGTTTGTCGCATCGCCTCGAGAGTGTCGGCCAGCGCCGCGGCGGCGAGCTCGGAGGCCTGGTGGGGCGTGCAGGGCGGGCATAGCCGGGTTTTGACCCGACCGGGGATTGGTCGTTTCGCCATGACCAGCAG
>DASXJE010000094.1 GCA_036497565.1 Mycobacteriales bacterium | reverse complement strand
AACCCATCCTCCACCGACCCAGCAAACGCCCGGCCAAACTCATCTGGACACTGCTGGCCGTCGCGGCACTCGCCGCCGCCGTGATCGTGGTTGTGCTACTGACCACGGGCACCAGCAGCGACTCGCACCCGGCCGGGCCGGGCACCGTGGTCGGCAACAGCGGCACCGGCGGCCACGTGCCGATCGACCAGTGCCGACCAACCCACGTCGTCCACCCCTGCTGACCCGAGCGAGGCGAGCCGCCATCCGCACCGGACGGCGGCCGGCCCCGAGCGGCTCTACGGGCACGCGCCCGTAGGCACCACGACACGGTGCGGCGAAACCCACTCGAGGAGGGGACTCGCCATGAACCACAAGCGTGCGTCCGGCGTGGTGCTGGAAGCTGGTGAGCTCACCCATGTAGCTGGCACGGTTGTTGCTGGCACGACCGCCGGCGCTGATGGTCGCCTGCCGTCAGCGGCCCGCGCACTCAGCTGCTTGCTGGTCGTATTGCTCGTTGTCGTGGGGTTGCTGGCATTGCGCCACGGAATGCATCACCCCACCGCCGCCGCCGTGACCATGACGTCGTCAGGGCCGAAGATCGCCGAGCTCTACGACGACACCCGGCGGTATGACGGTCTGCCTGGACGTACCCGGCTATCGCTGCCCAAAGTGGATGGTGACCAGGTGGCAGGTAGCCTTCCCTACCTTCCTGGGCCGTCCCGAGCAGCGGCCGCCCATGCCGCTGCTCTCGTCCTCCAGCGCTACTGCGCCAATCCCGACAAGGCGCGGATGCGGCTGGTCGACGAAGCGTCCGTCGGCGGCTTGCACGGGAGCCAGCACCGGGGCGGTGGCTGGTGGAGTGTCACCGTCCAGACCAGGTCGCCAGCCTCGCCACCCATCACCATCTCGTTGTTGTGGACAGACCCGTCGTACAGCTGGGCTGGCTCTTTGCGGCAGCTCGTCGGCTGCGCGTAGCCGACAGTGACCGTGGTTCAAAACGGTCGAGGATCGCATCCCTTCATGTCACCGCGCGCTCAGCTGCCTCGTCATGTGGGGTGTACCTGTCGGCAACGCAAGGGAGCCCCCGGTGGCGCACGCACCGCGGCGAGCGGGGACCCGGGCGGGGCGAGCGGCGCAGTTCCTCGACGACCGGGTCCCCCTGGCCCGGTTCACCCGCACGGCGCTGAACAAGGTCTTCCCCGACCACTGGTCGTTCATGCTGGGCGAGATCGCGCTCTACTCGTTCATCGTGCTGGTGATCACCGGCATCTTCCTGACATTCTTCTTCGATCCTTCGATGGCACAGATCACGTACCACGGCCGGTACGTGCCGCTGCAAGGCGTCATTGTGTCGAGGGCCTACGCCTCCACGCTCAATGTCAGCTTCGATGTCCGCACGGGGCTGCTGGTCAGGCAGATCCATTACTGGGCCGCACTACTGTTCCTCGCAGCGATCTTCCTCCATCTGCTGCGGGTCTTCTTCACCGGAGCCCTCCGCAAACCGCGCGAACTGAACTGGCTGATCGGCCTCCTGCTGCTCATTCTGGGCGTGGTCGAGAGCTACACCGGTCACCTGCTTCCCGATGACCTGCTCTCCGGCACCGGCCTGCGCGTCGTCGACGCGAGCATCCTCTCCATCCCCGTCATCGGAACGTGGCTCTCGTTCCTGCTCTTCGGCGGCCCGTTTCCGGGTCATCTGATCATCGGACGGCTCTACATCGCACACGTGCTCCTGATTCCGGCCGTCCTGATCGCAGTGCTTGGAGCCCACATCGCGCTGGTTGTGAGGCAGAAGCACACCGAGTTCCCCCGCGCGGGCCGCAGTGAACAGACGATCAGCGGTAGTCGCCTGTGGCCGAACTATGCGGCGAAGACCGGCGGGCTGTGCTTCTTGGTCTTCGCGATGCTGGCTGCACTGGGTGGGATGGCGCAGATCAACCCCGTCTGGCTTTACGGTCCATATGACCCAGCCCAGGTGGCGGCCGGCTCCGGGCCGGACTGGTATCTGGCCTTCGTCGACGGTGCGAGCCGACTGTTCCCGGCGTGGGAGATCCGGCTTTGGGGCCACGACGTGCCGCCGGTGTTCTGGGCGACCGTCGTACTCCCCGGCATCCTGATCGTCGTCGCCGCCGCGTACCCGTTCATCGAGGCCCGGCAGACGAAGGATCGGTCCGCCCATCATCTGCTCCAACGTCCGCGCGACGCTCCGGTGCGCACCAGCCTCGGCGCGATGGCGCTCACCTATGTCCTTGTCCTCTTCGTCTCCGGCGGTAACGACGCCGTCGCGAATGCGTTCGACATCTCGCTGAACGGGATGATCTGGGCCGGCCGCGTAGCGCTGCTCACCATGCCTCCGATCGCCTACCACGTGTCCGACCGCATCTGCCTCGGTCTGCAACGGCACGACCGTGAGGTGCTCGAACACGGCATCGAGACAGGCATCATCAGGATGCAGCCCTCCGGGCAGTTCATCGAAGTCCACCAACCAGTCGCCCTGCCCCACCGGGACCAGCGGAGCAGTCTCAGCTACGCCGGCGCCCCGGTACCCAAACGGAGTCGTCATGTCACAGCAGAGCGGCGAGATTCGTCCTAAAGGACATGACGAACTCAGAACCGATGACGGTGTTGATCACCGGTGGCAACAAGGGGCTTGGCCTCGAGGCGGCCCGGCGACTCGCAGAGCGGGGCTCGACGATCTTTCTCGGATCGCGTGACGAAGCCCGAGGACGAGTCGCTGCGGACACTCTGACGGATGGCGGCGCGAAGGTGGTTCTCGTCCCACTGGACGTGACTTCGGACGAATCGGTGACCGATGCCGTGCGGTGCGTTCGGGAGCACACAGACAGTCTCGATGTGTTGATCAACAACGCCGGCGCGCCGGGCGACGGGACTGCGCCTGCGGATGCGACGGCGGACGAGATCCATTCTGTCTATGACACCAACGTGTACGGACCGATCAGGGTCACGCATGCGTTCCTTCCCTTGCTGCAGGCGGCGGAGCACCCACGAGTGGTGATGGTGTCCAGTGCCGGGGGTTCCTTCACAGTCGTGACGGATCCGGAGCAGCCCTTCTCGAGGATCCACGAGCTCGGCTACAGCTCATCGAAGGCGGCGCTGAACATGATCACGGTGCGGTACGCCCAGGCGCTCCCGGAGATCAAATTCAACGTCGCCACACCCGGAGAGGTCGCGAACCGCAAGTTTGCCGCCACCGACATGAACAATCACACCGGCGAGCTGACGGTCACCGAGGGTACTGACTCGATCGTCGCACTCGCGACCATCGACGCCGACGGGCCTAGCGGCACCTTCATCGACCGTCTCGGACCTGTCGCGTGGTAGCCGCTGAACCCACCGAAGATCACAAACCATTCTGGAGGTAGGCATGCGTGTCCTGGCCACCACCGGCGACGGCACCGCCGCACCCGTTGACGCCCCGATACCTGTACCGGGGCCACGGGATGTGCTCGTCCGGGTCGAGGCTGCAACGATCAACTACGTCGACCGGTTCGTCACGTCCGGCGCCGTACACCAGTTGGGTTTAATCACCCACGACCGCCCGGTCGGGCTCGGATGGGATGCCGTCGGGCGGGTTGAATCAGTCGGACCCGGCGTTCGGGGAGTCTCGGTCGGCGCCCGCGTCGCGGGGGTACGGGTGGCCGACGACACCATCGACGGGGCGATCGCCGAATTTGTGATGTTTCCCGAGGCTGACGTCGCGCTCGTGCCCGACACTCTCACCTCGATCGAGGCCGCATCAATCGGCATGAACGCCCTGACCGCCGCCCAAGCTCTCACGATGTTCGGAGTCGCGGGTGGGCGCACCCTGTTGGTCACCGGAGCCGCCGGCGGCCTGGGTGGTCTCGCGATCGAGCTGGCAGTCGCGGCAGGTTGGACGGTGACCGGCCTGGCCCGCGAGGGCGACCGGGAGTTCGTCGAGTCGCGCAAGGCCCGGCTTGTCACCGATCTGGACGGCACGACCTACGACGCCGTGTTCGATACCGCCCCGCTGCAATTCGATGACCAGGTGCTCAAGGTCGCTCTGCTGCCGTCGGTGGCCTCCGCCGGCACGTTCTGCAGTGTGCTATCTCTCCTGCCGCTCCCAGACGTTCCCCACGCCACCGTGTTCGCTGTCGAGGTCAAGCCTGACGGGCCGCTCCTCGCGTCGCTGCTGCAACGCGCGGCGGAGGGGGAACTGACCGCCCGAATCGCCGGCACCGTCCCACTCGAACGGGCCGGCGGCACACTGCTGTCGGCGTTCTCCGGCGGAGTCCGCGGCCGCTGGATCGTTCAGCCCACGGTGTCGAGTTGACCGGTCTATCGTGATCCCATCCCGAGGCGAACGGGGGAGCTGTCATGGGCGAGCGTTTCGCGGCCCCAGCTGCCGGCGTGCGGTCCGATGCGATCGAAAGGCCGACTGCGGGGCAATGGGCCACGCCGCCGAGGATCGGCGCGGGTCTGCCCGGTCAGATCCGGGATGCTCTCGCCGATCTGCCCTGGTACGTCATCACGCCGTTGCTGCGCCACTGGCACCGGACCTGGGGGGCCACGCCGGCCGAGGTCGCAGCACCGATGCCTGGCGACGACCTGCTACCCCGGGCCCAGTACCGGACCACGCGTTCGATCACCATCGATGCCGAACCCGAGGACGTGTGGCCGTGGCTGGTCCAGGTCGGGTATCGGCGCGCCGGCTGGTATGCGGGCGACCTGCTGGACAACTTCGCGCGTCCGAGCGTTCGGCGGATCGTCCCTGAGCTGCAGGATCTTCACGTCGGTCAGTGGCTCGCCATGGTCCCGAAGCCGTCCGAGCGCACAGCGTTCCAGGTCGACAGCTTCGTCGAGCCGTCGTGGCTGCTGTGGCGCTCGCCGAACCGCGTTTGGGCGTGGCGTCTGGCCCCGCTGCCCGGCGGAAAGACTCGGTTGATCAACCGGATGAAGACGATTTACGAGTGGCGGCGCCCGCTGGTGCCGATCACGGTGGTGCTGATGGAGTGCGCCGACTACGCGATGATGCGCCGGATGCTGCGTGGCATCCGGGACCGGGCCGAGGCCCGCGAACGTTAGATACCAATACGCAAGCGCCTCGGGATCATTCAGTTCGCCTCATGTATCGGCCGAACCTCCACTCCGCTGAACGGCGCCGAGGCCTCGGGCACGAACCCGGCGAGTCTGATCGCTTCGTCGAGATCAGGCGCCTCGAGTAGGTAGTACCCCCCGATCGCCTCCTTGGTCTCGACGAACGGGCCGTCGGTGGTCACCGGACGGCCGGCAGAGTCGGCGCGCAGGCTGATCGCCGCCCGTGTCGGCTCCAACTCGGCTCCGCCGAGCAGCGCGGCCCCGGCCTCGACCGCAAAGTCCGCATGTCGCGCGGCGTTCGTCTGCTGCCACTGTTCCGACGCGCCGGCCCACCGCTGCTCGTCTCCGTAGATCAGGACCAGGAACTTCGCCATGTCACGCGTCCGATCGTCATGGAGCCCAGTTGGCTCGATCAATATTCTGACGAACGGGGTGGGCCCCGATCGACAGGGCTGATCGGCATTTCTCACCCTCGCTAGATGATCTTGGCCGTCTCTCCACGAACACACCCGTTGACACGACGGCGGGGTGCGGTTAGCGTCCGACCCCTTCTTCTACAGAGACAAATAAGTGAAGGAATGAATGGCCGCGAAAGGTGATCAGGGCACCGTGCGGGCGTTGAACAGTCGGCTCATCCTGCGCCTGTTGCGGGAGGAGGGGCCGGTCAGCCGCAGTGATCTGGCGGGCCGCACCGGCCTGAGCAACGGCGCCGTCACCCGGATCGTCGGCGAGCTGATCGATGAGGGTCTACTGGTCGAGCAGTCGGTCGGGGTCTCCACCGGTGGCCGACGCCCGGTGCTCCTCGACTTGGACACTTCCACCTGGGTCGTCGCCGGTCTCAAGCTGATGGACGACGCGATCTTGGCAGTGCTCGTAGACCTCAAGGGCAGCGTGGTCGCCGACCGGCGGTTTGCGTTGCGCTCGCAGACGACGAACACAGTGCTGGAGCGGGCGGCCACAGCGGTCGAGACATTGCTCTACTCAGCCGACGTGCCCAGGGAACGGCTCGCAGGGATAGGCCTGTGCATGCCGGGCGCCGTCGACTGGCGGAGCGGGATCTGTCGGCTCTCTCCGTCCTTCGGCTGGCGGGGCGTGCGCGTCGCGGATCTGCTGCGTGAGCGAGTCGGTGTGCCCGTCTCGGTGGACAACAACGTGAACGCGCTAGCTGCAGCCGAGAGCCTCTTCGGTCGGGGCCGACGGGAACGCGACTTCGCGGTGATCACTGTCGGGCGCGGCGTGGGCGCCGGGTTCGTCCACAACGGCGTCGTCTATCGCGGCTACAGCGGCGGGGCCGGCGAGTTCGGGCATCAGGTCAGCGAGTTGGGAGGGCGGCGCTGCGAGTGCGGCAAGGACGGCTGCCTCGAGGCATACATCGGCGACCACGGGCTGCTCCAGCGCGTACGGGAACTCGGTGGTCGCTTCAGACAACTCGACTTGGACGGTTTCCTCGAGTTGGCGCGCGTTGGTGATCGCCAGGCGGAGCGCCTGTACGCCGACGTCGTCAGCCGGCTCGGCGTCGCCATCGCCAACCTGGTCAACCTGCTCAGCCCGAGGCTGGTAATTCTCGGCGGCGAGGCGTCGTTGGTGAGCGAACGGCTCCTATCCGACCTCCGCGAGCCGATAGATGCTCATGTTTTTGGTGGCTTGTCCGGCAGCTTCGCGCTGGAGATCGACGACTGGCGCAGCGACCGGACCGCTTGGGCCCGCGGCGCCGCGAGCCTGGCCATGGAGCACGTGTTCGATCCGCTGCTTCGGAGCCCTGGCGTGGCCATCGCCTGAGGCGCGTCCTCCCGGATCCCGACAATCAAAGGAGCTCCTACATGTCAGGCACCAAATACCGCAGAAGACTGCGCCTCCGCACAGCCGTTGCGGTAGGTGCGCTGGCCTCGGGCCTGGTGGTCGGCGCGGCCGGTGTCGGCTCTGCCGCACCGACTGACGCCCGCGGCGCCGCCGGCGCCGGTCCTACTGGGCAGGTGATCACCGATATCGCGACAGACAAGTCTCGCTACTCACCCGGGGAAACGGTGAGAGTGACGATCGGTGTCACCAACAAGACAGGCCGCCCAATCAGGAGCGGCGCGGTGACCTTGAACTTCACGGCGCTGCAACAGGCGGCCGGCCGGCCTGTTCGGCAGCCTCTCAGTCTGAGCGAGGGTGCATCGCGCACGCTGACGTTCACCTGGAAGGCGCCACGGGCCGACTACACGGGCTACCTGGCTCGCGCAGTGGCGACCGACGCGTCCGGGGGGCCACTCGACTCCGCCAACGTCGCCGTCGATGTTTCTTCATCGTGGGCCCGCTTCCCTCGCTACGGATACATGACGAACAACTCGTTCGGGAAGAGTGATCTGTCGCCGGCGCAGGCCGCATCGGTGATGAAGACGATGTCGAGCTACCACATTGATGGCTTGCAGTTCTACGACTGGCAGTACAACCACGACCAGCCCCTGTGCGGCACCGTCAGCGCGCCATGTTCCTCATGGATCGACGACGGCAACCAGCGCACTGTCTACGCTTCTGCGGTCAAGGATCTGGTCGGCGCCGCTCACAACAAAAACATCGTTGCGATGCCCTACAACGCCATCTTCTCGGCGGATAACGGCTGGTGCTGCGGTGCTCCGGACTACCACACGCAGGGTCTCGGTATCAGTCCGACGTGGGGCATCTACCAGGACACGAGTCACACGACGCCGCTGTCGTTCTTCCAATGGGACTACATGGACCCGAGCAACCCGGACTGGCAGCGCTTCCTGATGAAGCAGGAGATGGCCGCCATCCAGGCCTTCGGGTTCGATGGCTATCACGGCGACACGTTCGGCGACCCCGACACGATCGACTACAGATACGACGGCCAGCCCGCCGGCGTCGCGAGCAATTCCTGCACGACTGATACCGAAACGGCCAACAGCAGCACTCCGGTGCATAACGTCGCCGGTTCGCCTACCTGGATCAGCGGAACGTTCCCGTCCTTCTTGAAGTACGCCAAGAGCGTCCTGGGCCGCAAGTATCTGATGTTCAACCCGGTGAGCTACGACCACGCCCACTGCGAGGCCAACACCAGCGCGGCCGATCTTCTCTACACGGAGCTATGGCCCAACGACCAGGACCAGTACTGGGACTACAACACGCTGAAGAAGGCCGTCGACCAAGGTTTTGACGAGAGCGCCTCGGCCAGCCCGACCGGACGTGGAAAGTCGCTGGCGGTCGCCGCGTACGTCGACTACACCAACGGCGGCGGTGGAAGCTTCGATACGCCGGACGTGCTGCTCATGGACTCAGCCCTCTTCGCCAGCGGTGGGAGTCACGAAGAGCTTGGTGACTCGGGCCAGATGCTGGACTACCAGGAGTACCGCGCGGGGGCCACGCCCATGAGTGCTTCCCTGTCGCGATCGGTTCAGAGCTACTACGACTTCATGACGGCTTATGAGAACCTCCTGCGCGATCGACAAACCAATACGGCCCAGGCCGTCTCGATCGACGGGCAGGCGGTGAGCAGGAACGCGGCGCCGAACAGCGTCTGGGCGTTCACCAAGGCCGACGCGAGTCACGAGATAATCCAGTTCATCAACCTCGTGGGGCAGTCCAGCACCCTGTGGCAAACCGGCAAGTGCGACGGATGCTCGCACATCACGTCGCCGCACCCGGCCCCGACCCAGCTGACCAATGCCCACGTCAAGTACTACTACCGCCATCGCCCGAAGGCGGTCATGTTCGCCTCGCCGGACGTCAATGACGGGACGACCTATCGGGTGCCGTTCACGACCGGCGCCGACGCCAAGGGTTCGTACGTTTCATTCACTCTGCCCAGGCTCAACTACTGGGACATGGTCTACCTGAGCCAGACAGGCCCGGGCGACGCACCCACGCTCCCTTGAGAATGCAGGATTCCTGCGCCAAATCGCATCGTCTGCACTCGAAGCGAAGGTGAGTGAGCTAACGAGAACTCGACGTATCCCAAGCCAGGAACTGAGACGCCAACGACCGCGGCGAGACTGCGACCGCGCGTCGCGTTGCGGTCGCAGGTTGTGCTCGGCCGCGCCGCGAACCCTTAGCTCTCCCATCGTTGACTTCGGCACAACCTAGTGCGAACGCGCCTCAAGGTCCACAGGTACGGGTCGTTGGCGAAGATCCTGTCTTCCTACTCGTACGAAAGACTGCTACAAACACCGATGCTCGGCCCAGTCACCGACCAACGCCCGTCGCACTGACCTACGGGTGCCCTCCCGTCGTCAAGATCATCTAGCCGCGAGGAAGACGATCCTTGAGCGCGCAAATCATCAGCCTTCGTCCCCGAGTAGTTACCGTGCGCGCCGCGTCGTTCAGTGACAGGTGGCCGCGAGCGAACACCCGGAGTCCGGTCCGCTCTTTCCGGGATCGGGTCGCGTCCATTGACTCCCCAAATCGGCCGCCGTACTATGGGCCACCATATTTTGAATCGTTTCATCATTCGCGTCGCTGCGGAAGGGTGGACCGAAGATGCTGAGATACGTCGCCAAACGCCTTGTGATGGCGTTCGCGATTATCTATTTCGTCGTGTCTCTTTCTTTCTTCATGATCCGCCTGATGCCGGGCAGTCCCATGGCTGCTCTCGAGGGCAAACTCATGCAACAAGGCGGCATGTCCCCACAAGAGATCAGGCAACGCGTCGAAGCGGTGTACGGCGTCACCCCCAACGCACCGGTCTGGCACCAGTACGTCGAATACATCCGCAATGCATTCCACGGGAATCTCGGCACGTCCATAGCCAATCCTGGTGAGTCCGTCGTCCACGTCATCGCCTCCGCCGCCCCGTGGACGATCTTCATCGTCGGCACTTCTCTGGTCATCAGCTTCATCCTCGGCATCGCCATCGGTGCCCTGATGGCAGCGTTCCAGAACAGCGCCTTCTCCAAAGTGATGACGTTCGTCGTGTCGTTCCTGAGCGCCATCCCGAACTACCTAGTCGCCATCGTGCTGCTGTACTTCCTGACCGACATCTATCACTACTTCCCGATCTCAGGGGCGTATGCGGTCGACGTCACGCCCGGCTTCAACGCCCCATTCATCGCCAGCGCGATCGATCACGCAATTCTGCCGATCACGGCGTTCGTCATCACGTCCTTCGGAGCATGGGCGCTCGGCATGAAGGGGACAGCCGTGTCGGTGCTCGGCGCCGAATACGTCCGAGCGGCGGAGACACGAGGTCTCAGCCCGAAGCGCGTGGCACAGTCCTACGTCGGCCGCAACTCCATGCTGCCGCAGGTAACCGGGTTGGCCCTGTCGCTCGGTTTCCTCTTCGGCGGCTCGGTATTCATCGAATTCTATTTCAGCTACCCCGGACTCGGCTATCACCTCATAGAGGCCATCAATTCACGTGACTACTCCGTGATGATGGGCTGCTTCCTGCTGATAACGACAGCGGTCATCGTGGCCAACTTCCTCGTCGATCTCCTGTATCCGGCGATCGATCCCCGCATCGCCCGGCCGGCGCTCAGGCGCCAGGTCGCGGAGCCCGACGAGCCCGTAGCCGTCGGAGGGGTACAGGTGTGAGCTTCCTCCGAGATTTCTGGCGCATCGCCCGGTCGGACTGGACAGCCCTGATCGGTGCGGTCGTCGTGTTGCTCTACGTCGTGATCGCCGTCATCGGCCCCTACATCACGCAGGCGTCCACGGCTGCGGATCCGAGCCGCGCCTACCTGACGCCTTCATTGAGCCACCCACTGGGCACCGACTCCTTCGGTCAGGGTGTCCTATCCGAGATCATCGTGGGCACCCGACCGATCATGGAGGTAGGCGTACTCGCTGCGCTGATCACCGTCTTCGTCGGCGTCGTGGTAGGCCTGGTGAGCGGTTACCTCGGTGGTACTGCGGACAACGTGATCATGCGCATCACCGACGTATTCCTGACCATCCCCGGCCTTCCTATCGTCCTGATCATCTCCAGTGTGGTGCGTAGCGCGAACCCGGTCGTACTGGCCCTCATCCTCTCGGTGGCCGCCTGGCCGGGCCTGGCTCGCGCCGTCCGCTCGCAGGCGCTGAGTCTCCGAACCAGTGACTTCATCGAAGCGGCCCGGCTGCAGGGGGCATCACTCAGCAACATCGTCACACGCCAATTGCTCCCGAACGTCGGCCCCTACGTCGCGATTCACTTTCTGCTCGCCATAACCGGCGCGATCTACGCCGAGGTCGGGCTCTTCCTCCTCGGCATCGCCCCAGTCAGCGGCACCAACTGGGGAGCGATGATCAACTCTGCAATGAACCAAGGCGCGCTCTACACGACCAAGAGCATGCTCTATCTCTTCTCGCCAATGGCGGCGATCGTCATTCTCCAAGTGGCGTTCGTGTACTTCACCAGGATCCTGGACAGCCTCTTCAACCCTCGGTTGCGAGTTCAATGATCACACACGACGGAGACCTGGCCGGTGCGTCCGTGCACCAGGCAACCGGAACGATAATGGAGGTGGAAGACCTCACGGTCACATTTGGAAAGGGGAGCGGTTCTGTCCGGGCGGTCGAGAATGTCAGCCTTGATGTGCACGTCGCCGATATCTACGCAATAGTCGGCGAGTCCGGTTGCGGCAAGTCGACCCTTGCCTACTCCCTTCTCGACGCCATTCCGCCGCCGGGTCGTGTCACCTCCGGCGAGGTCCGGTTCAAGGGCGTCGCTCTCAAGAGCCTGCCTCCCAGGGAGCTGCGCAGGATCCTCGGCGCCGACATCGCCATGGTGTTCCAGGCGGCGATGAACTCCTTCAATCCCGTCATCACAATTCGCGCTCAGGTCGATCACATCCTGCAGGCCCACCCCGACGAGTTCCCCGATCCCCGGGAAGGTCGGGCCTACTTCGAGCAACTACTCGAATTGGTCCGGTTGAAGCCCGCCCAGATCTGGAGGGCCTACGAGAGTCAACTGTCCGGCGGCATGAAACAGCGGGTCGCCATCGCACTCACCCTGCTGTTGAGGCCGTCAGTGGTCGTGCTGGACGAACCGACCACAGCACTCGATGTGCTCAACCAACGACTCGTCATCGAGATCCTTCGCGACCTGCACCGCGAACTCGGCATCACCATCATCTTCATCACCCATGACCTGTCGGTGGTGGCGGAACTCGCGACCCGGGTAGCGGTCATGTACGCGGGCCGCCTGGTCGAGGCAGGTACCGTCCGCGAGGTCTTCAAGGCGCGCCGACGGCATCCCTACGTACAAGCCCTCACCGATGCCATTCCGAGCATTCTCGACAAGGGCCTCGCGGTCCGCTCCATCGGTGGAGAGGTTCCGAACCTTGCCGAGCTACCCGCAGGGTGCCGGTTCGCCCCTCGCTGTGGGCACGCGCGTGATGTGTGCGGAGAGGTGGAACCCCCGTTGCTCGCCGATGCGCATCACCACCGGATCGCATGCCATGTGGTCAACGAAGATGCGGAGGCGGCGATTCGATGAGCCTGCTCGAAGTGGACCATGTCACGCACCGATTCCCGTCGGCGGAGCGGCCGGCGTTGAAGGATGTGAACCTCAGCGTCGGAAACGATGACATCGTCGCCCTGGTCGGCGAGTCCGGCTGTGGCAAGACCACCCTCGGCAAGATCGTCGCGGGCCTCCTCCAACCGAGCACCGGGTCGGTGCGCTTCGAGGATCGTGAGATCTCGGACCTGAGAGGTAAGTCAAAGAAGGTCTGGCGACGTCAGGTCCAACTGGTACACCAGGACCCGTACAGCTCCCTGAATCCAGGACTGACGATAGGAACCACGCTCGGATACGGGCTGCTGCGCCACGGCTTCGCCACGCATCGGACCGTCGAGCCACGCCTGCTCGAGATCCTGCGGCAGGTCGGTCTCGACGCGACCCCGGCCTTCCTGCGTCGTTACCCACACCAATTGTCCGGCGGACAGCGGCAGCGAGTCGCGATCGCGCGCGCCATCAGCCTCGAACCGAATCTGGTCGTGGCGGATGAGGTGACCAGCATGCTCGATGTCTCGATGCGGGTCGCCATCCTGGATCTGCTGCTGAAGTTCCGAGAGCGGCAGCAGATCAGTTTTGTGTTTATCAGTCACGACTTCGGTGTCGTCCGGTACTTCAGCAGGGGCGGGCGGATCCTCGTCATGTTCTACGGCGTGGTCGTCGAGGACGGACCCACCGAAGAGGTCATCGCCAACCCCCGCCACCCCTACACGTATCTGCTGCTGCAGGCCATTCCGGTGCCGGACCCCGACGTCGCAGACATGCGTGCAGAGAACGAGATCTCCGACCGTCTCGAAGGCGGGGCTTCGCACCGGGGCTGCGTATTCGTCGACCGCTGCCCGTTTTCTGATGACCGGTGCCGGGAGGTGCCGCCACTGACCGAGGTGGCACCCGGGCACAGGGCGGCATGCTTCTTTCCCGAGCGCATCCCAACCATTACCCGATCGATGACGCCGGAGGAGGATCACGGCGATGCGGCAGGCCTACGCCAAAGTGCTGGTCCGGGTCGGCATGACACTGCTTATGCTGGCGGTTCTCCTCCGGCTCGCCGGAATGTCGAAGGCTGATCTCGTGGGCGACGACTTGGCCATCATCAGCTCACTCACGGCGATCGCGGTGGGTGCCGCGTTCGCCGCACCTCGCGGGTCGCGCAGACCACAGAGCAGGAGGAGGAACCAATGAGGAGAAGGACGCGTCGGCGGATCGTACCCCTGGGCGTCGTAACCACCGCGCTCTTGCTCGTGGTGCCGGCCTGCACCTCGGACTTATCGGGATCGAGCGGCAGCAACGGCGGAGTAGGGAAGGCGACGTCCAACAAGGTCGTCGACCCAGCCGACTACTCGTCGACGCAGTCGGCGTTTCGTATCGCCAATACCGCTTGGACGGGCGGAATCTCCGACAATCCCTACAGTCCCACGCCCACACCCTTCCTCAACCTGTCACTGCTCAATCTTGGCGCGTACTCGAACACCCTACGACCCGGGCCCAACCCGTACGTCCCGGAGTTGGCCGAGGGCTGGACGGTCGGCGATCACCAGATCACCTTCAACCTGCGCCAGGAAGCGAAATGGCAGGACGGATCGCCCTTCACCACCAAGGACGTGATCGACAGCTTCCTGCTAGCGGGTGCGAACGGCAACTCGGTGTGGGGGGACATCGCAGGGCTATCCGCGCCCAACGATCATCAGGTCGTCATCAAGCTCCACAACTGGGTCGTCATCGACAACGCTCTCGCATCGATAATGACGATCTGGATGGTTCCGTCCAGCCAGTACGGCAGCATCCTTCCGGCCGGATTCACCCAGAAGTTGTTGAGCTACTGGCACACCTACGACTTCCTGTCGCCCACGAAGAGCAGCATCGACGCGGCGGCCAAGTCGGCGGCCGGGAAGGTCGTTCTTGCGACCGGATCGGCCTTGGCCAAGTTCAATCCGACCAAGCTCATCGGAAGCGGACCGTACACGATCAAGTCCTCCAGTGAGAGCGGCATTCTGTTCAAGAAGTGGATGGGCTGGTGGGATCAGAAGGTCATCCGCGTTCCGTGGATCGAGATCGTTCCCGCCAGCGTCACTGCGGCCTTCGGGGGTCTGGCGGGCGGGACCATGGACTTCGAGCAGTTCGCCCAGTTCACTGACCCGCAGGTGGACAAGCTGAACCACTCCGGGAGCGGCCACTACGTCTTCATTCCCTCGGCGGTGCAGCAGGAGAGCCTGGTCTTCCACCTGGCCGACTACCCGTACGGAATGCTTCCGGTCCGGCAGGCACTCGCCTACCTCATCGACCGCAAGACCCTTACCCAACTGGACATGGGCGGCAAGCTCATCCAGGACCCGCCGGCGATCGCACCCGACGGCATCAACGACGCGATGGCTTTGCCGAAGTACATCACCAAGGCCCAGATGGACAAGATGAACCACTACGAACACAGCGAGTCGAAAGCCAGCGCTCTCCTGAAGAGTGCCGGGTTCAAGAAGGCTGGCGGTACGTGGCTGCTGCCGAACGGCAAGCCGTGGAACGTCACGATCACCGAAGAGGCTGGCTACTCGCAGTTCGACGAGGACGGTCAGGCGATCGCCAACATGCTGAAGAACTTCGGGATCAAGGCCCAGGAAGTGACGGTCGACGCCGGCACCTACGTCTCGCAACTCGAGGCCGGGAACTTCTCCATCGGTGAATGGTTCATGGATTGGGGCGGCACGCCGAACCCCCTGGCTGACTTCTCCGCCACCTTTGCGCAGGGTTCGTTGCCCGCCTGGAACTACCCGTCCTGGTACAACGGCAAGGGGGATCTGGGTGGCAATGTGGCGATCGGCATCGGTCCAGAGGCGAACGTTCCCGGGCTCGGGAAGGTAGTCGTCGGCGCCACGCTGAACCGGCAGGTCAACGAGGCGCCGAAGAGCAAATGGGCCGAGTACACCTATGACTGGGCGCGGTGGGTGAACCAGAATCTGCCGATCCTGCCGCTGTACAACAACGCCTTCCACGAGGCGTACGGGACGTCGCGGTACGCGGCCTTCCCGCCGGACACGGCCAAGTGGTTGTGGACGGGCCTCGGGGGCGCTGCCCAGCCGGTCGTGTGGCAGCAGGCCGGGTACCTGCAGATGACCCAGACGAAGTAGGACGCCGTCGGTGCCCGGTCGCGCCCTTTGGCGCGGCCGGGCAATGGGCGACAGGAGCTCCGACCTGCGGGGTCACGACTCGACTTCGCACTCCTGCGGATCGATGTGACCGAGGTTCTCCACCACCTTGAACGTCCCACCTTGGGACTGAGCGATGTACATGTTCATGCGGACGTGGTGTTGGCCGGGCACCATCTCGGCCGGACCACCTGGGCCTTTCGCGATGCGGGCGTGATCCAGCGCCCGAATGACGTCGCTCTGGTCGAGCGAGCCGCCTTCGTTGACGGCTGCCTCCCATAGCTTCAGGCCGCGATAGATACCCGAGCACGCGCTGCCGGCGGTGAAGGTCGCACTACCTGGGTATAGCGCGTCGTACCGGTTGAGGAGCTCGGTGGTGAACGGATCCTTGACGTCCCGGTAACAGTCGAGGCAGCCGTACAGACCCTCGACGTGCTCGGCCGGCACCAGGTTCAGGAAGTTCTCGTCGAAGTACGTGCAGACGAGCTGCCCGCCCCGCGCGGTGAACCCGGCCTCGTGGAGTTGCTCGAGGAACGGGGTAAGGCCCGGCGGCACGATGGTGTTGAACACGACCTCGGCTCCCGTGGACATGATGTCCTCGACCGTGCGCTCGTAGTCGGTGTGATCGAGCGGGAAGTACTCTTCGCCGACGATCGACCCGCCGTGAGTCGTGACGACCTCACGCACGCGCTTGTTCATCGTCAGCGGCCAGATGTAGTCGGCCGACGGCATGTAGAACTTCTTTGCGCCGGTCCGCTGCATCAGCCACGGGAAGAACGGGTCGACCTGCTGCGCCGGCACGGGGCCGGTGCAGAAGATCAGCGGATGGCACTCACGGCCCTCGTACTGCTCCGGATAGATGTACAGCTTCTCGGCCCGATCGACGACCGGTCCCTTGATGGCCTGTCGCGTCGAGCTGTAGATGCCACCGAGGACGACGTCGACCTGCACGTCATCGACGAGCTTCGCCGCGACGGCTTCCGCGATGGCGTCGTCGGTGGCGCTGTCCTCGATGAACAACTCGACCGGGCGACCGAGCAGGCCTCCACGGGCGTTGATGTCGTCGATCACCATTTTGGCGACATTGGCATTCGCGATCCCCATGAACGACAAGGGGCCGGACTGATCGGTCACGAGGCCGACGCGTGCCGGCCTGTTGCTGTTGGTGGTCATGGCCGGCCCCTATGCCCGGTACGTGCCGAGCACGGCCGCGGACTCCGGCTTGGCGAGATGAGTGGCGTCCTTGAGGACGGCCGGGACCTCGGGGTCGGACACGAAGTTCGTCCAGCCCTGCTCGTCCCAGTCGAAGATCGCCCACATGCGGTTCTCCTCGTTGGGGTCGCGGAACACCGTCGAACCCTTCGAGCCGTGCACCGCGCGCTTGTCGGCGCCCTGCTCGCCGAACACCTTCAGGAACTGGTCCACGTTCGCGACTGTCGTAGTTGCGAGGATCATCACGATTCTCCCTCTTGTCATTTGAGACGGCAGCCGGTGTGGCTGGTGAGTTCGATTCTTCTGAGCCGCCGTGGACGCGGCATCGGTAGAGCTACCTATTTCGCGCCGACAACCTCGTGCGAGACGGCCCAACGGGTTGCGGCGGCGCGGCCCGAGACATCGATCTTGGTGTAGACGTGCTGGATGTGGTGCTCGGCGGTACGGGCTGAAATGAACAGCCGGGTCGCGATCTCGCGAGCGGTGAGACCGTCGGCGACGAGGCGAAGGACCTCGACCTCGCGACGACTCAGACCGCCGGGCCTCACTTGACGCGCGATCGGGCTCCGCCGCGCCCGGTCGATCTGCTGCCGCGCGTATGCGGCGACCTCGTTGAGGTCCATCGCGGCCCCGCTTCGGGCGACTTCTTGCGCTCGCTTCGCACCGAGCCGCCGCGTGAGCCGTTTGTCGAGATCACTCAGCCCAGGTACGTGGCGCGCACCTGAAGGCTCGCGCGTGATCGCCGCCAGCAGCATCGCGGCGGGCTCCGGACGGTCGATGTGTTCGAACAGGGCGGGCACGCTGGCGACGGTGATGATGAGCTGGGGGACGTTGCCCACCCGATGGAACGCGGTGATCGCGTCGGAGAAGAGAACGAGCGCAGTCTCGGGTTCACCGTCGGACGTGTGCAGCCGTGCAGCATCGCGCGCGAGGAACCCCTCGAAGAATTCGACCCGGTGCTCTCGCACGAACGCGACGCCTTCGTCCCACGCTGCGAGCGCGCGTTGCGCATCTGCCTTCGAGAACGCAAGGCCGACGATCCAGAGCGCATACGAGATCCAGTAGGGATTTCCGATCTTCCGCGCCGCTGCGACAGAGTCCTCGGCGAGGGCTAGCGCCTCGTCCACGCGCCCGCTCGACTGCAAGCCGTCGACGTACGACGCGATGCCGTAGGCTCGTTCCTTCCCGTAACGCTGTGCCACCGCGCCGGTGAGTTCGACGTAGCGATCGAGGTCGCCGCAGTAGACGCTGCAGAGCGCTTCGATGAACGACGCGTAGCCCGGCTCGCATGCGTCATAGCGCGAGTCCACTTCGAGCTCGGTTGCCCGGTGCGCATGAGTCCGCGCTGCCTCGGCGCGTCCGGCGAAGCATGCGTAGCCCGCGGCGGTGTAGAGACGAGGGAGCCGGCGGACGTCCGCAGCCGTCGCGGCGTCGAGCAACTCCTCGGCCCATGCCAGGGTCTCGAACAGTTGCACGGAGAAACCCATCAACGCCGCGTGCGCCGCGATGTCCGTGGCGACCTCCACGTCGCCACGTCGTGAACTCCACGTGAAGCCGGAACGAAGGTTGTCGAGCTCGACGTCCACCCAGTCGACGGCGTCGCGCCACCCTGGCCCGTTCCAGCCATCCCATCGCGCCGCCGCCGCGTGCGCGAAGTACCTGGCGTGCCGATCGCGCGATTGCTCGAGCGCCCCGGACTCCGCGAGGCGATCCTCGGCGAACTGCCGGATAGTCTCGAACAAGCGGTACCGCGTGCGCGGCGTGGAGTGGTCGGCGACGACGAGCGACTTGCGCACCAACGAGTCAAGGTGCCCGAGGATCACCACGTCGTCGGCGTTGTCGACGACCGCGCTGACGGCCGTCAGGTCGAAGCCGGCGGCGAAGACCGATGCGGTGCGCAGTAGAGCGCGCTCGTCGTCGATCAACAGGCCGTAGGACCAATCCACCACATGCTGCAGAGTGTGCTGGCGGCCCGGCCCCGGTTCGGGTCCCTTCAACAGCCGGAACCGATCGGCAAGCCGGTCCCGGACGTCGCCGGCGCTCATCGCCGCCATCCGCGCCGCCGCGAGCTCGATGCCCAAGGGAAGCCCATCGAGCACTTCGCAGATCTCGACCACCGCGGCGGCTTCGTCAGGCTCCTCCAGCGCGAACTCCGGGCGCACGGTGCGCGCCCGGTCGACGAAGAGCGTGACGGCATCCGACGCCGCGCCACCCCGGCGCGCCAACGGCGAAACGGAGAGCAGCGTCTCTCGGGCAACTCCGAGCGACTCGCGCGATGTCGCGAGGATATTCACTTCCCCGGACCGACCGAGGATAGCGGCGATGGCCGGGACCGCCGCGGTCAACACATGCTCGCAGTTGTCCATCAGGAGCAACAGCCGCTTGCCCGCGAGCGCCTCGGCGACGGTGTCGATGAGTGCGAGGTTCCCCTGTGGCGTGAGGCCCAACGCTGTCGCGATGGCTGCGGTGACGGCGGCCGGATCGCCGATCGGCGCGAGGTCCACCAGCCACGTGCCGTCGGGGAATTCGCCGGCGAGCTCCGCACCCACCTCGAACGCGAGCCTCGTCTTGCCGACACCACCGACGCCGCTCAGCGTGACGAGCCGGTTCGACCGCACGAGATCTGCAACCTCAGTCACGAGATCTTCACGGCCGACGAACGAGTTCACCTGTTGCGGCAGGTTGCCCGCGAAGCGATCGACGGACCGCAGGACGGGGAATTCCGTCCGCAGTCCGTCGGCGACGACCTGGTGCACCGTCATCCGGCCATGGAGGCCGCGCAGGCGGTGTTCTCCGAGCGGCCGCAATCGCACGCGATCGTGCAGCAGCACCTCAGTCGCGTCGGAGACGACGACCTGGCCACCGTGTGCGAGTGACATCAGTCGCCCGGCGCGGCTCACGTCAGTTCCGAAGTAGGTCCCGTCGCGTTCGAGCGCTACGCCCGTGTGAAGACCCATCCGTACCCCGAGCGGGATCGTGGCTTGGGCAAGCGACTGCTGCGCGGCGACTGCCGCAGTGGCCGCGTCGGCGGCGGTCGAGAATGCCGCCGAGTAACCGTCGCCGCCGGTCGCGAACACGTAGCCGCCATGGCTCTCGATTGCGTCGCGGACGATCGCATCGTGCGCTTGCAGTGCGGCCGCCATGTCCGCGGGGGCGTCCTCCCAGGGTCGCGTCGAATCATCGAGCTCGGTGACCAGGAATGTCACCGTGCCGCCCGGGCGCGCCTTCGTCATGTCCGTCGGTGCTACCCGCGCGGGCTCCGCCCGGCCGCCGCGACCAAGCGCTCGGTGGCCGATGCATCAGCTGTCGGCTCGGTCGCTGACTGGATCAGACCTCCTGCCCGGACCTCATCTGTGCATGTCGCCTCTACTACGGCGCTGATCGCCGGCAGCGCCTCCGGGCTGAAGTCAATCGGACGGCCGACACTGGCCGAAAGGTCCCAGGCATGCATGATTGCGTCGACAGTGGCGAAATTGATGACGACAGCCCCCGGCACCTCGCCAAATGGGGTCGCGTGCGTCGCATCCAGCACACCATCGCTCCGCCACAGCGGCATCGTGCGCTCAACGATCTGGTCGGCGACGGGCGCGAGGTCACCATCGATGGGGACCGCACTCATGGTGTCGTCGACCGACGCGAGCTCTTGACCCGTGACCAAACCCGCCCACACCAGTTGGTTGTTCAGCGCATGGCTCGCGAGCCGGCGGACGGTCCACGGCTCGCAGTTCGTGGCGGTGTCCATCTCCGCGTCGTCGAGCGAGGCCACCACGGCACGCAGTTCATCCAACGAATACTGAAGTGTCGCCAACTGATCCATGGCCGCCCCCGTCACCCGTCCTGTAACGATACCCGCTTCTACGTCAGGGCGGCCTGAGTTGGCCGGCTCAGGACGCCGCCATGCGGCGCTGCTCGGCGATCTTCATCGCCTGCTGCCGACGGACGCGCTCAGGCACGACCTCCTCACGCTGCGCGGTCGGCGCGAACGAGTAGCGATCCGCGCCCAGCCCGCGCAGCACCGCCTGCTCGACCAGGGACGGGTCGTCGCGGTCGAAACGCATGGGCTCCCGCAGGTGAATGGCAGGGTTGATGATGGCCCGCGGCAGACGCAGCACGTTCTGGGCCTTGGCGTGCAACATGTAGGGATGCAGTAAATAGACGTCGCCGGTCCGGCCGGTCGCCTCGACGAAGTCGCTGCACTGACCGATCAGGCCGGGGGTGTCGATGTCCCGGGGTAGCACGCCCTTGGGCCGTTCGGCCAGGTAGCGGGCGACCGGGCCGACCGAGTCCGCGGCAACGAACGTCGCGCCGCCCTGGTGCTGCACCTCGGTCCAGAGCACCAGGGTCAGCAATCCTTGTTCGGGTGAGTCCAAGAAGTGCCGGAAGAAGTCGCCGTCCTTGTGCCAGCCCGGGGACTGTGCACTCGCCGGTTGCCACGGCCGGTCGGCGCCCTCGGACAGGTTGACGATGAACCCGTCACCCCAGACGTACGGCTGGACGATCCGCTCCTCGCCGCCGAGCAGATCGCACACCGCGTCCCACACCGTCGGCGCGAATTCCTTGACGTCGATCTGCCGGTGCGAGGGCATGTGGACAGACGTCTGTTCCCAGGTGGACTGATCTTCGGGATCGTATCCGAGCCGGGTCCAGATCGTCTCCGTGTATTCGCCTGCTGCTTCGGGTGTGAAGCAGTCGCGGAGCAGGATGTAGCCCTTCTGCACGAAATGCTCGGCCTGTTCGTCGGTCAAGAATCGATATCCGGAGCCCACTGTCCCAATCCTTTTCGCCGCCGGCTGGATCACGGGCGATGCTAATCCGTCCGGCATTGCCCGTCTACGTCCGCGACGAGACCCTGTGGTGCCATCCTGCCGCGCTCTTGTCGCACAGGTTCGGAACGGTCCGATCAGTCACCCGACGTAGGAGCGGAAGTGCTCGGGGTCAACCGCGTCGGTTGTCGACCGGGCAGATGCCTGTGATCCGGTGCGCGCAGCATTCTTGTCAGTCACCCAGCCGGCTGGTAGCGCCGGGCGGACGACCAGATAGATCAGCGCACCGAACACCGGGACGAGCAGAACAAGGAGCACCCAAAGCGCCTTGTGCCAGCCAGCCAGATCCGACCGCAGCACGATGTCGATCAGGCAAGACACCCACAGCAGGGTGACCGGGATGACGACCAAGCAGATCATCAATGCGTGCCAGAACCAGTCCATGTCCCCTACCTCCAGCAATCCGACCGACGTCGACGGGGCTTTCGAGTCAATCGTGGACGGCAATAGCGCGCCCCGGCCTCACCCTGCGCGGGTGATACCGTTGACAGCTGCCGGATGCTCGCCTCGATGTCCGAAACCCAGCCACGTATTGAGCGCCGCCCCACCCTGTCCCGCGGCAGTGGCTCGGATATGGCTTGCGCGCCGCTCGCTGGGCGGAGTTGCATGACCGGACATGAGCGAACGGTTGTCGGAGCATGCCCGGCGGAACCGCGAACTGTGGGACAGCCGGCTGAGCGCAGGATTCAGCGATCGGGCTCGCGAGCAATGGTCGTCCAGCCCGTATTGGGGGCTGTGGGAGATCCCCGGAGACAAGCTGCCGGTCTTCCCCGCCGATCTCAGCGGTCGGGATCTGGTCGAGCTCGGTTGCGGTACCGCCTATATCTGCGCGTGGGCGGCCCGGCTCGGTGCGCGCCCGGTCGGCGTCGACAACTCTGAGCGACAGCTGGCGACCGCCCGTGCGATGCAGGAGGAGTTCGGGCAGCGCTTTCCGTTGGTGCACGCCAGTGCGGAGGCGGTTCCATACCCAGATGGCAGCTTCGACGTGGCCATCAGCGAGCACGGCGCCAGCGGCTGGTGCGATCCGTACCGGTGGATACCGGAGGCCGCCCGGCTGCTCCGCCCCGGCGGCGAGCTCGTATTCATGCGCAACTCGACGTTGCTCACGCTCTGCCTGCTCGACGACGTACCTGCCGGGCGAACCCTGCTGCGCGATCAGTTCGGTTTGTGCCGCGTCGAGGATGACGCCGGTGGAGTTACCTTTCAGCTGCCCACCGGGCCGATGATTCGCCTGCTGCGCGACTCTGGGTTCGAGGTCGAGGATTTCATCGAGGTGCAGGCACCGGAGCGCGCCACCAGCGCCTTCGACTACGCCGACCCCGACTGGTCCCGGCGTTGGCCCAGCGAGGAGGTGTGGAAGGCCCGCCGCAGGTGACTGCTATTCGAGGCCTTCCGTCAGTCGACGTCCAGCCGGCGGGGTAGGCCGATGACCGAGCAGCTTGACC
>DASXJE010000093.1 GCA_036497565.1 Mycobacteriales bacterium | reverse complement strand
CCGCCCACCGCGCCGTCGGTGCCGCGCCTGGTGAACGTCGTGGCCGGCGACTCGGGCGCGACCATCACCTGGACCGCGCCTGCGTCGGCGGGCAGCGGCGTACTCGGCTATCGGCTCACCCTGACCGACCGGGTGACCGGCAAGGCGATCCACGAGACCCTGCCGTGCGCGACGGAATGTCCGGCGGGTGTCGAGTTCTCCGACACGGTGACCGGTCTGGTCAACCGCCACGCCTACGCCGTCGTCGTCACCGCCTACAACAAGGTGGGCCCGGCGTCGGCGGCCGCGGTCGATGCCACCCCGACCTCGCCGCAGATCGTCGCGGGCGGGCTGAAGGTCACCCGCGCGCCGGCGAAGGCAGCGCTCACCTGGACGGCGCCGGACCCGAGCACGACGGTGACGGCCTACGTCGTACGGCTGATCGACGAGAGCAACGCCGATCTGGTGGTCTCGGTGCGCACCGTCGCGGTGGACAAGCCGCTGCACGTCGGCTCGAAGCTGCCGGCGCCGGGCGACTCCTACCGGTACGACGTCGCGGTGGTGACCAAGACTGCGACCGGCGCCGCCACCAGCATCGAAGTGCCGCCGCCGCCGACCAACAAGCTCAAGCATGTCCACCATGCGTCGAGCCTGCGCAGCACCGGCCACAACAAGGTCGTCGGCGCGGCCTTCTTCTTCCCGCGCAACCGCGATTAGCCGGCTCAGCCGACTGCGGTGAGCGGCGGTATGGCGCCGACCTCCGGGTAGCCGGGCGTCCAGCACAGTCGTCCGTGCCGGGTGACCGCAAACGCCTCGTAGCCGTCGATCCCGGCGATCAGGTCGACGGCATGCCGGCCCATGGCGACGCCGCCGGTCGCGTAGGCGTCGGCGAGAGCGAGGTCGGGACCGACGACGGTGAGTCCGGCCAGGGCGTCGGCCGGTCGACCGGTGAACGGGTCGAGGATGTGCTCGCCGCGTTCGGCGTTGCCCGAAGTCGCGACGGCGAGATCAGGTCCGGTCACCACGGTGACGCAGACGCCCGGGGTGAGCGGATGCGCGACCCCGATCCGCCAGGGCTCGCCCGGTGCCGGCTGCCCGTTCGTGCGGACGTCCCCGCCGCCGTTGATCGCGTGCGCGCGCGAGCCCGCAGCCACCAACATCGCGTGGGCGCGCTCGACGCTCCACCCCTTGACCAGGCCGGTCGGGTCGAGGCCGCCGTTCCACCGGGCGCAGAAGTAGCCCTCGGTGTCGCGTTCGGCCCGAGCACACAGGTCGAGCACCTCGGCGACCTCGGGGGGACAGTCGGCGAGCCGCAGTTCTCCCCGGGCCATCCGGCTGATCGCGCTGTCGGGCCGGTAGGTGCTGAACGTCGCGTCGACCTCGTGCAACCAGGCGACGACCTCCGCCAGGACGTCGTGCGACACACCTGGATCCCGCAGGTCGATGCTGAAAACGGTGCCCATCGCGTGCTCGACCCACCGCTGCCGGGGCCGGCCGTCGGTCAGCGAGTCAGCCATTGCCGGCGTCCAGCGCTGCCTGCAACGACTGCGCATAGCCCTGGCTGTCGTAGGTCGCGCCGCTGATGATGTCGATCTTGGCGCTGCCCGCCTTCAGCGCCTCGCTGCGCAGCAACGGGGCGGCGTACGACGCGATCTGCTGCGACTGCGGGTCGGCGTTCGGCAGTTGCAGTGTCGTGACGTCGGTCAGCTTTCCGTTGGCCTTCGTGATCCGCACCTGCACCGGGCCGTACGGCGTGTTGACGGTCGTGCCGTCATATGTGCGGGTCCCCGTCGACCGGGCTGTCGGAGACGGAGTGGCCTTCTGCGACTCCGAGGGTCCGGTCGTCGCGGGCGCAATCGCGGCCGGCCGAGCGGTATTGCCGCGGGGAGCGGCCTTGAAGCTCAGCAGCAGCACCAGGCCGATCACGGTCGCCAACAACGTAAGGGCAGCACGTCTCATCGGTCCTCCCCCTACAGGTCGAACGACTCGTGGTGAATGTGCCGGCGCGGCACCCGGGCCCGCCGCAGCGAGGACGTCGCCGCGACCACCATCGGTGCCGGCCCGCACAGGTAGACGTCGTGCCGGGCGAGGTCGGGGACGACGCTGATCAGCCGCTGCGGCAGCAGCGGATCGGTCGGGCCGCCCGGCGGTCCGAGGAGGTAGTGCAGCCGGGCGCCGCGTTCCCGCGCGATCGCCTCGAGCTCGTCGCGGAAGACGAGGTCCTGGGCGGCGTTGGCGCGGTAGAGCAGGGTGAGGTCGCCGGGCTCGGCCGGCATCGTCTCGAAGAGCGCCCGCAACGGCGTGATCCCGATGCCGCCGGCCAGCAGGAGGACCTGGCGGCGGGTACGGCGGGCGGCGGTGAACGCTCCGTACGGACCCTCGGCGACGACCCGGGTGCCGGGGACCACCAGCGCCATGCCGCGGGTGTGGTCGCCGAGCGACTTGATCGTGATCCGCAGGAACCGCGCGTGCGGGGCCGCCGAGAGCGAGTAGGGGTGCGATTGCCACCAGCCGTCCCTCGTGAGGAACCGCCACCGGAAGAACTGCCCGGACTCGGCGCGGAGTTCATCGAGGTGCCGGCCGGACACCACCACCGAAACGACGCCGGGGCCGGCCGGAACCACCGAGTGCACCCGCATCCGGTGCCGCACCGCGGCCCGCACCGGCGCCGCGACCCGGAACCAGAGCAGCAGCGCAGCGGTCCCGGCGTACAGCAGGATCCAGAGCAGGCGGGCCGGGGCGTTGGTCATGAAATCGGCGCCGGTCGCGAACTGATGCGCGAAGGCCAGCGCGATCGCCAGGTAGGTGTAGAAGTGCAGGTAGTACCAGGTTTCGTAGCGCATCCGGGTGCGGACGGCCCGTGCGGAGACGACGCCGACGCCGATGAAGAGGCCGGCGCCGACCGTGGCCATCAGCACGTCCGGGTAGCTGCGCAGCAAGGTGATCGACTCACCGATCGGCGAGGCGTGCGCGATGACCGCGTAGCCCCAGACGATCAGCACGGTGTGCGCCACGATCAGCGACACCGTGTAGCGGCCGCCGAACGCGTGCCAGCGGGCCAACCGGTCGGCACCGACACCGCGCTCGAGCAACGGCAGCCGGGCCATCAGCAACACCTGGACGACCACGGCGTAGCCGGCCAGCAGGCCGGTGATCCGGCCGGCGTTGGTGAGGTAGTCACCGAAACTGTGCAGCGTTCCCGGGGTGTCGTGCAGCCACAGCAGCACCACCAGCCCCGCGCCGACGGCGATCGCCGACAGCACCAGGGTCGCCACGGGCAGCGCCGGACGGCGTGCGAAGGCCCGGCGCCGGGCCCCCGGGTAGGCGGTCATGGCATCAGAGTGCGTCCTGAACCTGAGAAAGGTCTTTGAGTCGGGACAACCCACGGATCCGGGCCGCCACGGTCCGCGTGTCAGGCTGTGGGCCATGGCCGGAGCCGACACCCGTACCCTGCTGCTGGTCGAGGACGACCAGGCGTTGCTGGCGATGCTCGAGCGACTGCTCTCCGACGAGGGCTACGCCGTCACGGTGGCATCCGACGGTCAGCGCGGCCTGCACCTCGGCCTGACCCGCCCGTTCGACGTGATGGTGATCGACCGGGGCCTGCCTGCGATCGAGGGGGTCGACCTGCTCGGCCGGCTCCGGTCGCGGTCGGTCGGCTCGCCGGC
>DASXJE010000092.1 GCA_036497565.1 Mycobacteriales bacterium | reverse complement strand
GATTACAGTAGCCCGATGAGCGAAGCCCCGCCGTCGTTGTACGCGTGGGCCGGTGGCGGTGAGGCCATCCGGCGACTGATCGACGCGTTCTACGACCGCGTCGAAAGGGACGATTTGTTGTCCCCGTTTTTTGCGGGCGGGGTGACCGCCGAGCATCGCGAGCACGTCACCGAGTGGTGGTGCGAGGTCTTCGGTGGTCCCGCCGACTACACGAACTCGCGTGGCGGCTACCACGCCATGCTTGAGCATCACCGGAATCTCGGCATCACCGCTGAGCAGCGGTTCCGGTTCGCCTCGCTGATGAGTTTGGCCGCCGATGACGGTGACCTGCCGGCCGATCCTGAATTCCGCGCAGCCCTCGTCGGCTACCTGGAGTGGGGTACCCGGCTGGCGATGCACAACTCTCAACCTGAGGCCGCCGATGTCGTCGAGGAAGCCCCGGTGCCGAAGTGGGGTTGGGGCGAAGCGCCTCCCTATCAGCTCTAGCTGGTCCTTGCGCACGCAGTGCCGGCGTCTCAGTCACGGTGGTTCACGATGTTGATGACGTTGCCGTCCGGTGCTCGGACGAAGAATCGGCGTACGCCCCACGGCTCGGTCGCTATCGACTGCACGATCTCGTATCCGAGATCCTGGGCTTCCTCGTAGGCACCTTCGATGTCGTCGGTGTTACGGAGATGACAGAGTCCTCGGGCGCGGTTGCGTCGCGCGTTACCAGCTGGACGTTCGCCTTCGTAGGAGGCGCTGTGGCGACACGTATCCCATCTACCCGGGCAAGCGCGACGTCGACAGAGAAGTCACCGACCCCGTCGGCCTTCCCGCGACAAGGACCGGCCCATTCGCGACGAGATCGACCGGCGGCACGTCCGCGTCCTGCTCGACGAACTCTTGTAGTCGGGCGGTTCTCGGTTCGAATCCGAGCGTCGGCTCCACTGCTGACGTGGATCAGCACCCAGTCTGAAGCTTCGCAAGGCTAATGGTGTCGCTAGGCGAAATGGTCCGTAACATTCGCTATTGGCTGTCAGGCCTGCTGCGTCTCGGTAACCTCGAAGCAGCAGTGGCGCCACTAGTGGCTCTGTCGTCCGGTCTCAGGTCTCGGGTCCGCGTCGCGGCGAGTCGCCAACCGGTGACGTGACACGAGGGCGACCTCATGTACGACGAGCCGCTGTTTCTGCGCACCTTGTCGAAGCTTGCCCGCGTCCTTCCCGCTTCCTATGACGTCGGCGCGGTGCTGGCCGAGTTGACCGGCAGCGTTACGGGGGTGCTGGGGCTGGCCGGCAGCGGAGTCTCATTGGCCGAGGACGGCAAGCTGCGTTTCGTCACGGCCGTCACGGCGGCATCCTCTGATTTGGAGCGGGTCCAGGAGCAGTATCAGCGTGGCCCCTGTCGAGAGGCGTTCGACACCGGCGAGTCGGTCTCCGTTCCGGATGTACGACTGTCCGGCCACATGTGGCCGGAGTTCGCCGAGGCCGCTCGGCGGGTCGGTGTGGCGGGGGTCGCGGGAATACCGATGCGGCTCGCCGACCAGACCGTCGGAGCCCTGGATCTGTACGCCGCCGAGCCCCGGGAGTGGAGCGATACGGACCTCAGTGTGGCGCGGGTGCTGGCCGATGCAGCCACGAGCTACATCGTCAACGCGTCGAGCTTGCGCCAACAGCAGCAGCTGAACGAACAGCTACAGCAGGCCCTCGACTCGCGGATCATCATCGAGCAAGCCAAAGGAATCACGGCCCAGCACGACGACATTACGGTCGAGGCGGCGTACGAGCGGATGCGCCGGCACGCCCGAGACCACAACGGCACCCTACGGATGGTGGCCGAAGCCATCGTCAACGTCGGCCTACGCGTATAGCCGGACCGCGTGAGCCACGCTGAGCCAAAGGTGGTCGAACGCAAAAATCTCGCTACTCAGGGTTAACCCGACGGAGCCCGGGTAGGTTTCGGCTGACGAATCCGTCCAGACACCTGCGGTTTCCCCCGATATCTACGGCTTCCCCGGACCTTGGCGGCCGTCCTGTTCACCGGACGACCACAGAGGTTTCACGTGTCGAGTTCGACATCCGACCGTCCTGGTCTCCGGCCGACGCCGTCTCATCCTGGTGGCGGCCGACCGGAGTCTCAGGCGGCCGACATCCGCCCGTTGATGCCCGTGCCTGCAGAGAATTACCGAGGTGTGCGGGTCCTCGAGGTCACCACTGCCGACGACGTCGGTCAGTTGGACCGCGCCGTGCAGGACGCTTTGGCGCGAAGCCCGCGCGGCGTCGTCTGCAGTATCGCTGGCCCGACCGGCGTGGCCGATCATCGCTTGCTCGACGAGATCGCCGCACTGGGTCGCCACGTACGACATTGGCCCGCGACCGCCATCGCCGTCGCCTGCCCGGACGAAATCACCCGAACCGGCCTGCGCCACAGAGCCGACGCCCACGACCTGCCCGTCGCGCCCTCGGTCCCGCAGGCTTGGGCCGAGATCATCAGGGGACAGGTTCCGACCGATGCCACCCTCCGGTTACCACCTCACCCGACGGCGGGACGCGTCGCTCGGGGATTCCTCACCCGTACGTTCCTCGACTGGCGCACCAAGAGTGCCATCGGAACCGGTTGTCTGATCATCAGCGAACTGGTGACCAACGCGGTCCGCCACAGCACCACCGACATCGAGGTGACTGTCGGCAAACACGAGCGACTCCTGCGCATCGCGGTACACGACCACACCCGATCCCTCCCGCTCACTCTCGATCCGGACCCGACCCGAACCGGCGGCAGAGGGATCGCCGTTGTCAAGGCGCTGAGTCGTCACTTCGGTGTGCTGGCGACAGCAGACCCGGGAAAGGTCGTGTGGGCCGTTCTCGATGCCTGACACCAGCCCCAAACTGACCTTGGTTTGCCATCGACCAGCGCACCGTCGCCGCCGACGTCGTCGCCTCCATCGAGCAACACGCGCCTCACTGCC